>NZ_LTCZ01000243.1:0-25468 GCF_001583455.1 Rhodococcus sp. LB1
AGGCGTCACCGACTAGCGAGCACCCGTGCGTGGTTGACGAGTCTCTGCACTCGTCAACCACGCACGGGCGGCGAAGCCGGTCAGTGATCCCAAGTGCCCTATTCGGTGGGTGGCTGGCGCGTGCCCTCCTGTCGTAACGTCGCAGGAGAGCGTAAAACCAGGAGGTGGCATGAGTGACCGGGCGCCGTTCCTGATGACCGGTGTGGGCGGTGGTTACAGCAGTATCAGCCGGCTGGTCGCAGAGCAGCTGCTCCGCAGTGGCGAGCCCGTGCGTGCGATGGTTCATCGCGACGACGGCCGCGCCGATGCCCTACGGGAGCTGGGAGCGGACATCGTCGTGGGCGATCTGACGCGCCCTGGCGACGTCGCTGCGGCGCTGGTGGGCGTGAGGCGGATGTTCTTCAACATGAGTGTCTCCGCAGACTATCTGGAGGCAGCCGCTGTCGTCTGCGCGATTGCCGACGAGCGGGGCGATCTCGAGGCGTTGGTGAACATGTCGCAGATGACGGTGTCACAGATGACGTCGACCAGCACCGACGAGTCTCGGCACCAACGGCTGCACTGGCTCGCCGAGCGCATCATGAACTGGTCCGGTCTGCCCGTCGTCCATGTCAGACCCACGGTCTTCCTGGACAATCCGCTGTTCACCGTTGTGGCGAGCCGTTCCGTCGCCGAGCGCGGCGTCTTGGCCTTGCCGTTCGGTACCGGCAGGACCTCGCCCGTTGCCGCCACCGACGTGGCCCGAGTGATCGCCACCATTCTTCAGGATCCAGCAGGGCGTGTCGGGCAGGTCTTCGAGCTGACCGGCCCCGCCGTCCTGGACATCGACGGACTCGCCGAGCAGTACACCCGTGGCTTGGGTCGGCCGGTAACGGGATCCGATCTGCCCTACGGCAGCTTCGTGGAGCTGATGGGCGCGGTGCCCGGTATCTCGTCGCACACCGTGCAACACCTTCTCACCGTCGCCAACCTGCACCGCGACGATCGCTACAACCGATTGACCACCGACGTCGAGAACGTGACCGGCCGGCCCGCGCAGTCGGTCGAGCAGTACGTCGCCGCACACCGCGAGCTGTTCTCGAGGCCGGCCGCAGCTGGGTAGTACGGGCTGGGGTCATCGCGGTGGTGCGTCGAACCGAGTCCACTCGTACGCCCATTGCCGCATGCGGGTCCGGGCCAACACCGCGTGTACGAGTGCCGGGACGAGGACGATGCCGCCGGATCCGAGCGCCCATACCCCGCATGCGGCGGTCACGGCCACCGCCGTGTCTTCCCGGTTGCTTCGGATTGGCCGGTGAGGTTGCCGTCGGCGCCGACGCTGACAGTGATGGTCTGACCCGCCGTCGCGTGCGCGTCGGTGGGTACCACGGCGGTGTGGTCCCCGTTGGGCGTCGACCAGCGGACTCGGGCACTGTCCTGGTTGTGGCTGGGTCGCAGTGCGTCGTCCGGTGTGTCAGGTGCTGGGTGGGTGTCCTCGAGCAGGACTGCGGGTACTTGGTGCACGCCGGAGCGCAGCGCCTGGGTTTGTTGTTCCAACCGGGTGTGGGTTGCCGTTCCATATGCGGCGGCGCACGGGACCAGCAGCAGTATCAGCATCGCGGCGAGCAGCACGAGGACGGCCTCGTAGCGGTCGCCGCGGCGCATCAGGCGGTTGCGACTCCACGGCCCGAGTCGCCACCACCGGATCGGCGTGGGTACCGGTGCCAATTCCTCCCGACGCATCATCCGACCTCCGGCAGGATTGCGGTTCTTCTCCTTTCGATTGTGCGACGGAATCCGCGGCGGTGCATCCGGTTGCCCGACGTCGCCGCGCATACTGTGCTGATGATCTTGGAACACGCACTTCTGTCCGTGACACCCGCGAGGGTCGAGGAGTTCGAATCCGCGTTCCGGCAGGCCGAGTCGATCATTTCGTCGATGCCCGGATTCCTGCGACTGCGATTGTCACGCGGCCTCGAGCGGTCGAATGTCTACCTTCTGCTGGTCGAGTGGGAAGAGCTCGAAGACCACACCGAAGGCTTTCGGCAATCGAGCCGATACCAGGAGTGGAAGGACCTGCTGCACCACTTCTACGATCCCTTCCCACTCGTAGAGCACTACGAGCCTGTCCGCGAAGTGTGATGATTCGACGCCTCGACGAGGCTTGCGCAACATGCGGACACCAGTCTTGTGGTGGCGGGGCTGCCGCCGTCACCACACGACGGGCACACCATCGTGACGGTCCGTGCGATTTCGTCGACAGTGACGGTGAGCGGCACGGCGCACTGGCGGCACCACCTGTGTCGCGTGACGGCGTTGACGTGAGTCGGCGACGCGACGCATTGGTGAATCCACCGTCGGTGCAGTGGGCACGTCGTCCGGTCGTCGGGGGACAAGGTTCGCGCATCCTCGGCGGCGTCTTCCCTGGCCAGTCGATCAGCCAGGGTGGTCGCACACCATCGTCCCACCCCTGATGGGCGGCGACGGACCGGTGCGGGCCGGACCGCGCAGGAGGTAGTCATGGGGTCACCTCTACGAGATCGAACCGGGAGTGCAATTGCGCCCAGGTCGCCCGGCGACGGCCGTCGTGGGTGCGGTAACCGCTGCCCGGCTCCGGAACCCAGGTCCGCATCAGATCGTCACGTACCGCGGGACGGTCGGCGGGTTCACCGGTGTGCGCCAGCGCGGCGACCAACCACACCCGGGAGGTTGTGCTGCCGGGGGATACCGAGTGGGTATCCGCGCCAAGCGGGTTCGTCTTCATGGGTCGTCCTCACGTCGGTCCCGGTCGCGTACCCGTACTCGAAAAAGGTTGTTCCTCAACGAGTGCTGATCCGCGTGGGATTCTCTGTCTGACCTCATGATCCGCCGGTTGCAGCGGGGCGAATGTCTCATTTCCTGACACTGGTGGCGCGGACGACGTCAGATGTCGATGCCGAATTCCTTGATCTTCCGGTAGATGGTGGCCCGTGAGATGCCGAGAGCTGTCGCTGCAGCCTTCTTGTTGCCGTGGTTCTCTTCGAGGCTGCGCACGATGGCGTCGCGTTCGAGGGCTTCGATCTGCGTGAGTGTGTGTCGGCTCAGAGCTCGGCACATCGGGGGAAGCTGCTCGACCTCGACGACACCGGAGCGCTGACGCTGGACCACCTCGTGCAGAACCTGCCGGAGCTCGGTGACGTTTCCGGGCCAGCTGTACTTGCAGAGTTGGCGCATCGCCGCAGGCGAGAGAGACAAGTCCGCGCCGCGACCGAGCTGCCTCAGTAGATGCGGTACCAAGCTGTGGAGATCGTCGATGCGATGACGCAGCGCGGGCATGGTGACGGTATGGCTGAAGTGGGGAAGGATCAGTGTGTCGAGGTCGGTGTTGTGATCGGTTCCGCCGATGGTCGCACCGATCCATCCGGCGTGCTCGCGTCCTTGAATGAGGTCGGAGACGATCCGCTGCTGTGACTCGCCGAGGAGGTCGATGTCGCGCAGGATGACGCTGAATCGCTCTTGCCCGAGTTCCTGTTCGAGTGCCGACAGGGCGGCGCTGTCGCCCGCGAGTTCGGCCACCGTGAAGATCCGTGTGCGGATGGGAATATGTTCGATGGCAACAGCTTTGAGAGCCGATCCGCGGCCGCTTCCGGTTTCGCCGGACACGGTGACCCACTGTTGTTCGCGCGCGCAGCGAGCGATTTGCTGGCAACTGCGGCGCCAGGACGCGCTGCTCCCGGTGATTCCGGGCAAGACGCGGATGCTCTCGAGCGCAGGGGATCCCGATGTGGGGATCTCGAGTAGATGCACGTAGAACAAGGCCATCTGCCTCCGAGCGCCGAGCCCGAAGTCCTCGACCGATGACAGCCGGGCCGTCTGCCCGCTGGGCAGGGCGACGATGTGTCGTTGGGTGGCCGGAGTGCCGCTCAGGTCGACGGCGTGTTCGAGCAACGCACCCTGATCCTGGGCATCCAGTGCCACGCGTAGTTTTCGGTTGACGAGAACGACATCGTCTCCGAGCGCCAACACTCCCGTCTGGGGTGACCGCCGACAGGCCTTCAGATAGGCGTTGAGTAACGCGGTCTGGTCCGCACTGGCCTGTGCCAGGAGCCGACCTTCGATCTGAGCCGTGGCGGATTTGGCGAGGGTGGCCAACAGCGGACCCCCGTCCTCTACCCAGCCGGTGAGATCGAGTGCACCGACGAGGGCGCCGGACATCGGATGGGTGATCGGGACACCGGCGCATGCGAGCTGCCCGAGACAGTCGGCGTAATGCTCGGCGCCCGTCACCAGGGTGGGCTGACGGGTTTCGAGAGTGGTGCCGATGCCGTTCGTGCCGGCGAATTCTTCCGAGTAGCTGTAACCGGGTATCAGTTGGACCGCGTCGAGTGTCCGATCGAGTCGTCGGCTGGCGGTGATCCTGGTCAAGATCACTCCGTCAGCCGAGGTCAGGATGACGCTGACTGGTTCGTCGACCAGTCCGTCCGCGAGCTGCCGCAAGACGGGTTCGGCTGCCGCAACGAGAGGGCAGTCCAGATTCGGCTCTCGTACGAACGGGAGGTCGAGCTGATCCGGGCGCACCTTGAGCGACTTCGATCGCTGCCACGAGTACGAGATGGGCTGGCGAACGGAGCTGTCGAGGTCGTTGTCGGCGAGGAACAGCTCTCGCGCCTTCTGTAAATCCTTGCTGGTCATGCTGTGTTTACGCCCCGATTCTCCACCTGTCACATTCCTGAGAGTACGTCGTCTCGATGTGAGACGGGTCTCAATATGAGACGGGCTGGCGGAGGACCGGGTTCAGTGCGGGGACGGCCGCGCCGTCGGCCGGGATTCGCTGTCATCGACGTGGCCTTGCGCCGCAGGGGAAGGTGGATGATCGATTCGGGGTAGCCGCTCGGCGCACACGGCGAGAAGGCGCTGCCGGAGGGTGTCGTCGAGGGGCGGGAAACGGCGCCCGGCCAGGACCTGCAGGCGTTCGAAGTACTGCGCCTCGGTCCACCCGAAAGTGACGAAGATGTCTTCGGCACTGCCGCCGCCGAACAACGCCCACCGGTTGCCGAACTCCACGACGAGGTCGTCGTCCCGCTTCGATCGGACATGTGGTTTCGTCGACGTCATATCGCGCGCCCCGGATTGAGAATCCCGGTGGGGTCGAACGCTGCCTTGACTCCTGCCATCAGGGACCTCTCCACCGAGCCGATCATGGGTTCGAGGTAGCGGCGTTTGAGGTCGCCGACGCCGTGCTCGCCGGTGATCGATCCGCCCAGCGCCAAGCAGCGCGCCACCATCTCGTCGAAGGCCTGGTGGGCCCGATCGGTGGCGTCCGGATCTGCGGCGTCGAACACGATGGTGGGGTGGAGGTTGCCGTCGGCGGCGTGCCCGAAGGTGCCGATGAGCAGGTGGTGGCGGTCGGCGATGCGGGCAATGGCGTCGAGCAGGTGCGGCAGCCGGGGCACCGGCACGGCCAGGTCGTCGAGCAGAGTGCTGCCGCGGCGTTCGAGGGCGGTCAGCGCGACACGGCGGGCTTGCATGAGGGCGTCACCTTCGGCCGGGTCGGTGCTCACGTACAGCTCGGTGGCCGCGGCGGCACGGCACGCGTCCGCGCTGCGCTGCGCTTCCGCCGCGGCCGCGTCGCCGTCGCACTCGATCAGCAGCAGCGCGCCGGCCGTCTCGTCGAGACCCATGTGGGTCATGTCGTTGACGGCCGAGATGGTGGTGCGGTCCATGAGTTCGACCAGCCTCGGGTCGGCCACCGCCTGAATCGCCATCACCGCGTCGACCGCCTGGACAGGATCGGAGAAGGCGGCGACGACGGTGGCCGTGTGCGCCGGTGTTCGGCGCAGCCGCATGGTCGCCTCGACGATGACGGCGAGGGTGCCCTCGGACCCGACCAGCAGTTGAGTCAGGTTCAATCCGGCGACATTCTTGCGGGTGGCGGCGCCGGTGTGGATGATCCGGCCGTCGGCGAGCACCGCCTTGATCCGGGCGACGTGGTCGCCGGTGACCCCGTACTTCGCGCAGCACGCCCCGCCGGCATTGGTCGCGAGGTTTCCCCCGATCGTGGAGACGGCGCGACTGCCGGGGTCGGGGACGTACCAGAGTCCGCGCTCCGCGGCCGCGGCAGCGAGGTCACCGTTGACCACTCCCGGCTCCACCGTGGCGGTGCGGGATTGTTCGTCGATGGTGAGGATGCGGTCGAGTTTCTCGGTGCTGAGCACGATGCAGCCGTCGATCGCGTTGGCCCCGCCGGCGAGACCGGTGCCCGCCCCTCTCGTGACGACCGGAATGCCGTACCGGTGGGCGGTTTTCAGGGTCGTCACCACGTGATCGGTGGTCCGGGCGCGGACCACCGCGATCGGATGTCCGGAGGGGGAGAGCAACGACTGGTCGCGGGTGTAGGCGATCATGGTGTCGCTGTCGGTCACCACGGCATCTCCCAGCGCCGCGAGCAGACCCGCGACGGGGCCGGTCGTCACCACGGTCATGCCTTGTCCTTCCACGTGTTGTATTCCGTCAGGTTGTGCACCGCACCGGGTTACCGGCTGATCTCCAGTTCGCCCATGCGGGACCAGTCGGTGCCGGGTAGGTCGGTGTGGATGATGCGCGGTGTCTCGCTCAGTGCCGGGCGCATCGCGTCCAACCCCTTCCGGAAGTGGTCGGCGGCGACGTGGTCGGAGCCGGCCTGCCCGTCCCGGAACGCCTCGATCAGCACGAATTCGGCGGGATCGTCTGCGCTGTGATGCCATTCGAACCAGAGGTTGCCCGGCTCGGATCGGGTCGCGTCGGTGAACTCCTGGGTGACGAGCAACCAGTCGTTCCGGTACTTGTCGAGGACCTTGAACTTCACCACGATGAAAATCACGATGACTCACTTTCTTTCGGACGAATGCCTCACCGCCGGAACGGGGGAGTGGGTCACCGCCTCGCAGGACCGTCGAGGCGGTGACCCATCGGCTTTGCTCTAGTAGATGTTCGACGGGCGGACCATGCCTTCGGCGAGATCGCCGAAGCCGGGTGCCATGATGGCACCGGGATTGCCCAGCACCTCTTCCACGACAGCGGTCTCCGTGGTGATCAACAGTGCCGCGATCGAGGCCGCGCTCTCGAGTGCGGCGCGGGTGACCTTGAACGGATCGATCACCCCGTCGTCGAACATGTCCCCGTATTCACCGGTGAGCGCGTTGAACCCGTGCCCGAGCGGCAAACCGGCGACCACCTCGACGACCTCGTCGCCGTCGAACCCGGCGTTGATCGCGATCCAGCGCAGCGGTTCGGCGAGAGCGCGGCGCACGACGTCACACCCGATGGCCTCGTCGCCGGTCAGGTCGAGATCGGCCAACGCCCGATGCGACTGCGCCAGCGCGGTACCACCACCGGAGACGATTCCCGCCTCCACCGCGGCCCGAGTGGCGGCCAGGGCGTCCTCCACGCGCAACATCCGCTCCTTGAGCTCGACGCTGGTCGCGCCGCCGACGCGGATGACGGCAACCCGACCGGTGAGCCGGGCAATGCGCAGTTCGAGGCTCTCCTGGTCCGCCTCGATCTTGGCGCGCTCGTGCTGGGACACGAGCTGGGCGATGCGGGCGTCGAGCAGCCGCTGGTCCCCGTGCCCGCCGACGATCGTGGTCTCGTTCTCGGTGACGGTGATGCGATCACACGAACCGAGATGCTCGACACTGATTTCGGACAGTTCGATGCCGGTGTCCTTGGCGATCACATGCCCACCCAGCGCCACCGCGAGGTCCTCGAGCTCTGCGACCCGGCGGTGCCCGAAACCTGGGGCCCGGACGACCACCGACTGCATCGTCTTGTGCATGTTGCCGCCGACGAGCAGTTGCAGGGCCGGCCCGTCGACTTCCTCCGCCAGCACCACCAGTGGCCGGTCGGCGCGCTTGGCCACCTCGATGCTCGGCATGATGTCTTGGACCTGGGTGATCTTCTTGTTGGTCAGCAGGATCAGCGGATTGGTGTGCACCGCTTCCATCCGCTCCGGGTCGGTGACCATGTAGCCGGAGATGTAGCCGTGATCGAACTCGATGCCGTCGACGATGTCGACCGACAGCCCGAGGGTGTCGCTCTCCTCGGTGGTGACGACCCCGGACTTGCCGACGTAGTCGACGGCCTTCGAGATGGCGTGCCCGATCACCTCGTCGTCGCTGGCGGCGAGGGTCGCGATCCGTTGCAGATCGCTCTGCCCCCCGATCTGGGAGGTCTGCTCGTGGAGGGAATCGACGACCACGGACACGGCCCGTTCGATACCGCGGCGCACCCGCATGGGGTTGGCGCCGGCATCGACGGACCGCAGCCCCTCTCGGACCATAGCCTGGGCGAGCACGGTCGCGGTGGTGGTGCCGTCGCCGACCACACCATTGGTCTTCATCGCCACTTCCTTGACCAGCTGGGCACCCATGTTGGCGAAGGGTTCGCGGAGCTGGATCTCGCGGGCGATGGTCACGCCGTCGTT
Source organism: Rhodococcus sp. LB1 (assembly GCF_001583455.1). Taxonomy (NCBI): domain Bacteria; kingdom Bacillati; phylum Actinomycetota; class Actinomycetes; order Mycobacteriales; family Nocardiaceae; genus Rhodococcus; species Rhodococcus sp. LB1. Next base: position 8,420 of record NZ_LTCZ01000243.1, read on the forward strand.
GGTGATCGTCGGTGGTCCGGTGAGTTTCTCGAGCACCGCGTTGCGCCCCTTGGGGCCGAGGGTCACCTTGACCGCGTCGGCGAGGGCGTTGACGCCGTGCTCGAGCCGCGCCCGGGCGTCCGTGTTGTACCGCAGCTCTTTTGCCATGGCTGATGTTCCTTTCGTGCTTCGAGCGGAGGATGCGGAGTGCTACGGGACGAGAATCGCCCGGCCGCGCACCCGGCCGGCATCGAGATCGTCGAGTGCTTGCTGGAAGTCCTCGAGCCGGTACCGAGTGGTGTGCAAGGTGACCTTGCCCTGGGCGGCAAGGGTCATGAGCTCCTGGAGGTCGTTGTAGGAGCCGACGAGATTTCCGATGAAGTTGATCTCGGTGGAGATCACGTCGATCGTCGGGACGTCGATGTTCTCGCCGTACCCGACGACGTAGTAGTTCCCGGCGCGGCGCAGCATCGCGATCCCTTCTGAGGTCGCGCCGCCCTCGCCGACGAAGTCGACGACGGCTTCGGCGCCGTGACCGCCGGTCAGGTCGAGCACCTGCTGGATGTGGGTGCCGTCGGCGACGATGCCGTGGTCGGCGCCGATCTTCACGGCGAGTTCGACGGCCGCGGGGTTGCGGTCGAGCACGACCACGGTGACGCCGGAGATCGCCTTCAGGACCTGGATGCCGATGTGACCGAGCCCGCCGGCCCCGATCACGACGCACACGTCTCCGGGCCGGGTCGTCTTCGCGGCCTTGGCAACGGCGTGGTACGCCGTCAGGCCCGCGTCGGCGAGGGCGGCGACGTCGGCCGGTTCGAGCGAGTCGTCGATCCGGACCACGCTGCGGGCGGTGGTGCGCAGATATTCGGCATACCCGCCGTTGACGTCGATGCCGGGGAATTTGCTGTTCTGGCAGTGGACGTCGTCTCCGAATCGGCACGCCCGGCACAGTCCGCACGTGATGAGGGGGTGCAGAATCACCTTGTCGCCGACCGCGACATTGGTGACGGCGTCGCCCACGGCGTGGACCCAGCCGGCGTTCTCGTGGCCGATCGTGTACGGCAGCGCGACGCCGGACTTCGCCTCCCACTGCCCTTCGAGGATGTGCAGATCGGTGCGGCACACACCCGCGCCGCCGATCCGCGCGATGACATCGAGCGGGCCTTCGATCGTGGGTTCGGGAATGTCGGTGAGCTGCAGCTTGGTGTGGTATCCCACCACTTGCACGGCCTTCATCGCGGGCTCCTGGTTCTGAGATTGGTGATTCGCGGTGTGGCGCCGACGGATTCGCTGTCGGCGTAGCGGGTGGCGAGCAGCCCGCGGCAGAAGTGCGCGTTGCCTTCCATCGAGATGCGCACCGACTTGGCGAAGCGCAGCCGCATCGGCACCGATTCCGGGGCGAGGCGCTTGCCGTCGTCGTCGACGAACACCCGGCTGGCCGGGCAGATGCTCAACCCGATGCCGATCCGTCGACGAAGCAACGCGGCCTTGGTCTTTCCGGGAGCGAGGTCGCTGAGGGTGAGCCGGTAGATCTCGTTCACGCCCACGTCGGTGGTCTTCAGGTGCGCCTCGACGCACCGCTCCATCGCCGCGGCGTGTGCCTTGGACCGGAACGTTCGGCGCAATTCGTGCAGACTCTCCTCCGCCTCGGAGCCGAACGTCCCGACGTATCCGGCGTCGGCCGCGAGACCGGCGTTGATCTTGTCGCTGTCGTGATGGTCGTCGAGCAGCACCCGCACCTCGCCGATGTCCTCGACCAGGCGCAGGGCGTCGAGGGCGTCGGAGGCCATGAGGTAGGCGAAGTTCGGCGAGCAGAACGCGGTGGGCAGCCGCAGGTGCACGGTGACCCCGTCGTCGTCGAGGGTGACCGACCGGACGAAGCCGAGATCGGTGATCGGCTCGTCCAGTTCCGGGTCGGTGACCGTCGACAGGGCCATCAGGACGTCCTGCTCGGTGCAGACGACGGCGGCGGTCATGACGACACGGTTTCCCGCGCCCCGGCAGCGACCTCCACTCCTTCCTGCCCGGCCGGCTCGGCCAGTCGCAGGTTCGCGGGAACGTCGATGTCGTACAGCGCTGCCGCGTTGAGGCCGAGGATCTTCTTTTTCTGCAGGGCGGTGATCGGGGCGTACTCGCCCTGCATGTCCTCGGGGATCTGGAAGTCGACGAACTTCTCGATCAGCCACTTCGGGGTCCACAGCGCATAGTCGCTGCCGAACAGAATCTTGTCTTCGCCGATCCAGTAGAGCAACTCGCCGATGATCTGGGCGAAGTAGCGGGGCCGGGTGTGGATGAACGGAAGGGCAACCGCCAGGCCGCCGTACACGTTCGACTCCTGGGTGGCGATCCAGCAGAAGTCCTCGAGGCGTGGCAGGCCCACGTGCTCGACGACGAACCGCAGGTCCAGGTAGTCGGTGGCGACTTTGTCGATGTCGGAGACGTCGAACGCGTCGCGGTCGAGGGGACGGATCGTCGGGCCCTTGTGGACGTGAATGTTCTTGATCCCCAACTCGATGCACTCTTCGAGGTAGCGCCGCGACCAGGGGTCGTCGAGTTTGTAGCCGCGGGAGTCGCCGTGCCATTCGGCGGTGTAGAGCTTGACGCCCTGCAGGTTCATCCGGTCGGCGTCCTTGCGGAGTTGTTCGAGCCCGGCCTCCTCGTGACGGGGATCGTAGGCGTGGTTGTAGGTCAGTTTGCCGGGGTGCTTGGCGACCAGGGCGAGTGCTTCGTCGGTTCGCCCGAATCCGTTGTGGTAGAAGTCGCTGAGCAAGGTGGCCTGGAAGATCGCGTGGTCGACGTATCCCTCCACGAAGATGTCACGTTCGAAGCGTTCGCTGCCGTAGTACGTGTAGGTGTCGTAGTCCCACACGACCTCTTCGGGGCTGAGGTTCTTGTGGTAGTCGTAGAAGCAGTCGATGAACTGCTTGCCATGCACGTTCTTCTGGTTCGACTCGCGGGCGTCCCAGACGTGTACGTGGCCGTCCACGATGAAATATTTCTGACCGTCCTTCTGATACATCGGGTCCTCGCTTGGTCCTGGTTATCGGGTGGGCTGGGGGTGTCCGGGGCCACCCTGTGTGGCCCCGGACAGCTGCGATCTACTGCGCCGTGAGGTCGAATCCGATGTACTCGGCGGCGTCCTCCGGGCTGGCGAACAGCAGGGTCTTCTCGTCGAGGTGGACCATGCGCCCGTAGTGGGTGGAGCTGATCTCCTCGAAGATGGAGCCGTCGAACTCCTGACCCAGGGCGTCGGTGAGTTCCTCGTAGTCGAAGTCGAGCAGGCGTTGGCCGTCGACGCGGATCATCGACGGGTACTCGGTCAGCTCCACGCCGTCCTTGGCGCCCATCACCTCCGCGACGACACGGCCGATGGGGGTGTTCATCAAGGTGACGCCACACATGTTGGAGAACTCGGTGGACGATCCGAATTGCATGCTCACTGGTCCAACTCCTTGGGGATGTCGAGCCCGAGATCCTCGAGCAGGGAACGGAACTTGTCGGTGGCGGCATCGAAACTGGTGGCGAAGGTGATCGCCTTGTCGGCCGGCTGCGACCAGATCGGCTGCAGCGCCCGGGCGGCGTCGAGGCACCGCGGCACCCACGTGGCGAGCCAGGCGCCGAACAGTTCCTTGTTCGCCGCCCCGTGCTCGGGATCCCGGGTGAGCAACCGGAACAGGTTGCGGGTGTAGTCGAGGTCGCGGTCGTAGTCGTGTTCGCCGGTGCCCACGATGGTGGGGGTGATGTAGTCACCGTTTCCGGCGGCGATCTGCATGACCAATTCGCTGCGGAACAGGGTGCCGACCAGCTGCTCGAAGACGATGTTCGAGCCGAACAGCAGCTCGCACCAGTCCGGAACCGCGGTGAGCCGCTCGACAACCTCGCGGGTGGGCTGCCACTCGGGCGCCGACTGCCAGACCTCCTTGTGGGCGGTGCCGTCGAAGTTCTCGGTGGCCTCGGACAGGTCCAGGTTGAACAGGGCCAGATCCTGCGCGAAGCGCATCTTGTGGGCGGCGTTCACCGCAACGGCGGTGTTGATCATGTTCGTCGGGCAGGACCGCTGGATGGAGGTGAACACGTGCAGCGCCAACCCGTTCTCGGTGTGCATCCACGCCCCCAGGTTGCGGGAGACGAACGTCAGCCACGGGGTGTTCCAGCCGTCGTAGACCCGGGCACGCTTGGCGTTGGACAGGCACAACTCGACCTGATGGACCACCTTGGAGTTGTTGCGGTAGATGGTCTGGTCCCATTCCTCGTTCGGATCGAGGAAGGCGTGCCAGTTCGACGACTTCGCGGCCGTCCACTCCTGCGGATAGCCGCCGGGACCGTCACCGAAGCCGTAGATCCAGCCCTGGGAGAGGTGGCGGTCGGGATCGGGCTGCACGTCGACGGTCACGTCCTCGTACATCGTCGACCGCTTCTTGGCCGGCGTGTAGTAGGTGAAGGTGCGGCTGCGGGAGCTGGGGAACTCCAGCGCACCGGCTTCGGAGTCGGTGAACTCGATCTTCGGGAAGCTACGTTGCTTGGACTCGGCGGTTGCGGTCATCTCGTTTCTCAGTTCTGTCGGTGAAGCAGGAAGGTGGTCTCCGAGGGACGTCTACTCGAAGGCGGGGCTGGTGAACTTGTCGTAGAAGATCTGGTCTTTCGGGGTGTCGTTCGCCTCGAGCAGTTCCAGGGCGGCATCGACCATCGGCGGCGGCCCGCACAGGTACACCTCGGCCCGGCCGATGTCCGGTTCGCGGCGGCCGACGACGTCGGTGACATTGCCGTCCTCGACGGCGATCGCACCCTCGGGCAGCGGGTCCATCGATTCCGAGAGGCAGGCCACGAACGTGAAATCCGTCAGTCCTCGTCCGAGTTCGAGGATCTCGTCGAGGTAGAACAGGTCCCGCGGGGTGCGGGCACCGTAGTAGAAGTGGACCTGCCGGGTGTTGCCCGTCTCGCTCATGTGCCGCAGCAGCGACAGAAGCGGCGCCATCCCCGCGCCGCCGCCGATGAAGACCATCGGCAGGACATGCCCTTCCTTGATGGTGAACGACCCGTACGGGCCGGTCAGGGCGATCTCGTCACCCACCGAGATCCCGTCCTCGAGCAAGCCTGCGAACTTGCCACCGGGGTATTTCTTGATGAGGAATTCGACATGCCCCGGCGTCGATCTGGTCGTCGCCATGGAGAAGGACCGATGCTCCTCGGTGCCCGGTATGTGCAGGTCGGAGTACTGACCGGGTTTGAACTCGTACCCCGCCGGTTCGACGGGCGCCAACCGTAGCGACACGATGTCCTTGGTCATCGGCTCGATCCCGGTCACCCGAGTGCGCACATCCTGGATGGGGACACCGCCGAGAAGTTCGTCCTCGTCGAAATTGAGCAGCTCGATGGTGCAGTCGCTGTATGCAGTCGAGCGGCAGAGCAGGACGTGTCCCTCGTCGACCTCGGCGTCGTTGCACGCAAACGTCGAGTAGTCCTCCATCTGGATATCGCCTTCGAGGACAAAGGATTTGCATGCCGAGCAGCGTCCCTCGCGGCAGCCGTGCATCAGGTGGATGCCTTGCCGGAACGCGGCATCGAGGATGTACTCGTCTTCGCCGACTTCCATCTCGATGTCGACGGGGTCGAAGTTGATACGGTGCTTGTCGGCCACGGGTTCTCTCCTGGACTCGTGAAAATGAATGGTGAAGCGGTGGGTGGCGCCGGAGTGGCCGCGGCGCCACCCACCGGGCCTGGGATCAGGCCGGAACTGCGCCGCCGGCGCGGTACGCGGCGATGTGCGCGTTGCGGTCGGCGTCGGACATCTCGTTCAAGAGCACGTTCGGGCTCTGGAAGGTGTTGCCCCGCACGTCGTCGAGAGTCCACATCTTCTTCGGATCTTCCAGATCGAGGTGCGGCTGACCGACCAGGGTCTTGCCGTCGTCGCGGACGTAGCCGAGATCGGAGACGATGTCGGCGAGGTCCTTGCCGTGATGCAGGGTTTCCCACTCCCGGAATCCCGTGAGCCGGCCCATGTTCGGGGTCGGGCGGCCCTGGTACTCGCTGCGGAACGCGACGGCGTCGGTCCAGTAGCAGGTTTCCGAGCAGTAGGTCCGCCACTGCTCGTCGACCTTCTCCACGACCATGTCCTCACGGATGAGTGCGGGAACCATGCAGGTCCAGCACCGGTGCGGGTACTGGTATCCGACCTCCTCGAACGCGATCGGCTTGTTGCGACCGGGGTAGGCGAGCCGGTTGTACTCCTCCCACCACTTGCCGTACTTCGAGTACCAGCCCGGGTACTTGTGCTCGAACCACTCGAAGTCCTTGTCCGTCATCGCGTCGATCCGCCAGTAGTTCACCGGCCATCCGGTGGCGAAGAACCGGGCCACCTCGTGGACGTAGCCCTTGTCGGTGATCCGCTTCCACGCCTCCTCGACCAGGTCGTGCGGGATCGTCAGGCCGTACTTCTCGAGCGGGATGAGGTAGCTGCGGTAGTAATCGTCGTAGATCCACCGCCGCCACATCTCGGCGTAACTCTCCCGGTCCTTGCGGCGGTCCTTCGTGCCGTACTCGATGAAGGTGCCGATCGCGGCGTCGACGACGCAGTGGTTGTTCCACCACGCGTACCGCAGGTCACGTTCGAGTAGTGGACGGTTGCGCTCGTCGGCGAGTGCCATCAGCAGGATCGAATAGCCGTTGGAGATGTGCCGCGACTCGTCCGACTGCACCGAGTGGAAGACCGTCGGCAACAGGTAGTCACCGTTGGCGGCCGCCTCGTCGGGCATGGCAACGAACAGGGTGTTGGTGAACGCCGTCTCGGCGACCACGGTCAGATAGATGTTCGCCGCGGTGATCGCGTCGCCGGTGATGAACCCTTCACCGAACTGCCTGCCGATGGTCCCCGCGTAGTTGTTCGCGAACGCCTTCTCGGTCATGTCGAAACCGGCGGGATCGATGTAGTTGTTCATGTACAACTTCTTGAGGTTCATCTGGATCGTCGAGTGACGAACCTCGTCGATCATCTGCACCGCCAGCCCGTTGTGGATCTCCGGGTTGGGGACGGCGTCGATGGCCATCGGCATCGCTCGGGCGGCCGAGATCTCCGGGAACGGAATGATCGACAGGAACAGCTTCTGCCATTCGAGCCACCGCTGCTGCACCTGGCGGAACATGTTGCCGCGGATGGCACCGTCCATGGCGCCGTACACGCGGTTGTCCTTCTCTTCCTCCATCGGGAAGTAGGACCGCATGATCTGCTTGAGAGGATCCTTCTTCGGAGCCTTCTCGAAGGTGTAGTCGGTGCCGAACCGGGTGGCCGGGGTTGCGAATGTCGGATCCCATGACAGTTCGGTGATCTTCGCGTGGGCCTTTGTCAGGCTTTGCCTACTCAATGTGCGCCTCCTGGATCGTGAGCCGGCCGGGTGCCGGCTGTGGGGGGACGTTGTGGAAATTGATTGAACCCCGTGATCCAGCTCTCATCCGTCTCAGTGTGAGACGCAGGTCACGTCCAAGTGGGTGGTGGCTGCCTACACTTGCCCCGCGCCGCGGCAGACCCCCACGCCCTCGATCAGCCGACACGGGAGACCAGAGCGAGTGACCCCACAGCCCATCAGCACGTCACACCACCGCACGACGTGGAATTCGAACTCGGACTCCGAGTTGGCTCCGCCGAGTTCGCCTGCGGGATCGGAGAACCTTCGTCTGAGCAATTGGCTCCGGGTGTCCTGGTCGCGATCTCGGCAGGCGTTGGGTGACGACGACCGGCCCGCCGCCGCGTACGTCGAGCGCGTGAGCACCGACACGGTGCTCGAGCGCGCCGCCCGATCCGTACTGCCCGACGTGACCGCCTACATCGAAAATGAGCCGGTATCTTTGATTCTCACCGATGGGAACGGCATCGTGCTCTCCCGCACCGGTGGCGACAGCGCCTTGTTCACCGCGCTCGACCGAGTCGACCTCGCCCCGGGTTTTCGCTACGCGGAAACCCAGGTCGGCACCAATGGAATCGGCACTGCGCTCGAGGTCGGCCGGCCACTCCTCGTGGACGGAGACCAGCATTTCAGTGGTCCGCTACGGTCCTTCTCCTGCGCGGGAGCGCCGGTGACGCACCCCATCACCGGGGCGATTCTCGGTGTCGTGGACCTGACCACCGCCGCGCAGAATTCCAACACCCTGCTGCTGTCCTTCGCCACACTCGCCGCAGCCCGCCTTCGCGAGCGCGTTCTCGACGACGCAACCGAACTGGACCGGGCGATCTTCAGTGCGTACCGGTCCGCCTGCCTGCGCTCCAGCCGGCCCGTCGTCGCTGTCGGTGACGAGGTCGTGATGATGAACTCGCTGACCCGGCAACAATTCGACTCACCAGACCAGATGGCGATTCTCGAACGCACCCGAGACATCGGCGGCGAAACGACACCGGTCACGATCCTCACCGACCTGCCCAGCGGAACGGTCGCACGCCTGAGTTACGAGCCGGCATTCACCGGTAGCCGGCTGGCCGGAGGCATCGTTCGGATCACGAAACAGGTTGCTTCGCGGCGTCTTTCCGCTCCGAAGGTGAACGCGCCCATCCCGCCCGCAATAGCCGGAACCGGCCCGCTCTGGCGACACACGGTCCAGGCGGTCGTCGACGCCTGCCGACGAGAGGACTGGCTCGTCCTCGACGGAGAACCCGGCGTCGGCAAGACCGCCCTGATCCGAGCGGCACACCAACTCGTACCGGACCGCGGACTTGCCGTACTCGACGCCGGCGCACTCGGCGACGACCTCCTCACCGTGGCCTCCGACGAACTCGACAGCGGATCCGACCTGGCAATACTGCACGCGCACGCCCTGGACGAGGCACATCTCGCCGCACTCACGGACCTACTGCAGGACCTCCAGGCGCAGGAACCGCCTCGCAGACCGTGGGTGGTGCTCACCCGGTATCCCCAGGACTCGACCGACACCAGTCCACTGCTGCGCATGTTCCCCAAATCGGTCACGGTGCCACCCCTGCGGCACCACCTGGACGACCTTCCCGATCTTGTGCGCAGCTTGCTCGACACCCTGGGGGCCACCGGCCTCACCCTGGCTCCGGCCGCCTCGAATCAGCTCGCGCGTCTGGCGTGGCGCGGAAACGTCACCCAACTGAAGAAGGTTCTCGAGGACACCTACCGGCGGCAACGGTCCGGTGTCGTCGAACTCGACACCCTTCCTCCCGCATGTCGTTCCACCACACGCCGAACGTTGACCAGGATGCAGGCGCTCGAACGTGACGCGATCGTGGACGCCCTCTCGCTTCATGCCGGCGACAAAGCCGCCGCCGCCACTGCCATCGGAATGTCCCGAGCGACGATCTACCGCAAGATTCGCGAATTCGGCATCATGCTCTGAACGACCCCGACCGCGGGAATGTCAAATTGAGACATCGCTGCGCTCTGCCCTGAGGGATGCTCTGGCCGAACCATATTCACCCGCCCAGCCTCGGGTGTCAGACAGGAGAAATCGATGACCAACCCGAACGGACTCACCACAGTCGCCGGTGCGCCGGTACCCGACAACCAGAACAGCGTCACCGCCGGCGCACGCGGTCCGTTGCTCCTGCAAGATGTCTGGCTTCTCGAGAAACTCGCGCACTTCGACCGCGAAGTCATCCCCGAACGTCGCATGCACGCCAAAGGCTCGGCCGCCTTCGGCACCTTCCGCGTCACCCACGACATCACCGCACACACCAACGCCGCCGTATTCTCGGAGATCGGCAAGCAGACCGAGATCTTTATGCGATTCTCCACGGTCGCCGGTGAGCGCGGCGCAGCCGACGCCGAACGCGACATCCGCGGATTCGCCGTCCGCTTCTACACCGAGCAAGGCAACTGGGACGTCGTCGGCAACAACACCCCCGTCTTCTTCTTCCGTGACCCCCTCAAATTCCCCGACCTCAACCACGCGGTCAAGCGCGATCCGAAGACCAACCTGCGCTCTGCGGAGAACAACTGGGACTTCTGGACCAATCTCCCGGAGGCGCTGCACCAGATCACCATCGTGATGTCCGACCGCGGCATCCCCGACGGCTACCGGCACATGCACGGATTCGGGTCACACACCTTCTCGTTCGTCAACGACGCCGGGGAACGATCCTGGGTGAAATTCCACTTCCGCACCCAGCAGGGCATCAAGAACCTCACCGACGAAGAAGCCGCCGTCGTGATCGCCGGCGATCGTGAGTCGGCGCAGCGCGACCTCTTCGATGCGATCGAGGAGGGCAACTACCCGAAATGGACCCTTTTCGTGCAGATCATGCCGGAAGCCGACGCCCAGACCTACCGCTACCATCCGTTCGACCTCACCAAGGTGTGGTCCAAGAAGGACTACCCCCTCATCGAGGTCGGGGAACTCGAACTCGACCGCAACCCGGAGAACTACCACGCCGACGTCGAGCAGGCCGCGTTCTCCCCGGCGAACATCATTCCCGGCATCGGCTTCTCCCCGGACCGCATGCTCCAAGGCCGGCTGTTCTCCTACGGCGACGCCGCCCGCTACCGGCTCGGCGTCAACCACCACCAGATTCCGGTCAACAGTCCCAGGGGTGCAACCCACGTCAATTCCTTCCACCGTGACGGCGTCATGCGCGTCGACGGCAACCAGGGCAGCGTCCCGAGCATCGAACCCAACTCACACGGCCGATTCGCCGACCAGCGCAGCTACGCCGAACCGCCACTCGAAGTCGGCGTGGTCGCCGACCGGTTCGACTACCGAGCAGACGACGACAACTACTTCGAACAGCCCGGCAACCTCTTCCGCAGCATGAGCGCCGAACAGCAGACTGCGCTGTTCGAGAACACCGCCCGTGCCATCACCGGAGCGTCGTCCGCTGTCGTCGAACGCCACATTGCCAACTGCACTCGCGCAGACCACGCCTACGGCGAAGGCGTGCGAAAGGCCTGTGAAGCCCTCGGCGCCTTGTAGTTCGCAACATCCCAGCCCGTGATCTGCGCGCATCACCGCCAGATCACGGTTGGGGTCGCACCGGCCAACCAGTCGCTCGCGTCGTCGCGCCTATCGGACCGCGTTCGGCACCGCACCCTCGCCGGAGATCGGGCCGCGGCCGTCAGCGGGGCCCCGCGGCACCGTGAAGGTGGCGGCGACGCACAGAATCGCAATCGCGAAGCAGGCGATGGTGTACCAAAGATTTCCGATGGGGTCGCCATTGCTCGTGACGCCGTCGACAGCGCCGAAGTAGCTGGGCAACGCGGTCACCCACAGAATGCCCATCACAGCGAGGTACACCACGCTGTAGACACGGACGAAATCGTTCGAGTAGGCGGGAACGTTCGACGTCCCCCGCCGCAGCCGCGACCACTGCCGGACCAGGATCGGGATCGCGACGAGCACGATGACGATCAGTTCGGTCGCGTAGAGAATTCCCCGAACCGTGGTGCTCTCCATTCCGATTACCGTCGCCGGGATCGGGAGGATGAATGTGCCCGCCGACGCCAGGAGACCGATCACGATCGTGCGCCACACCAGCTCCAGCCCGGTGAAGTCCCGACCCCGGTCGGCGTAGCGCCCCACGAAGAACTGAACGCACAGGGCCAGCGACATCGGCCAGAGGGCCGCGAACACCACCACACTCGGCAGTGGGACCGAGTCGAACATGGGTTGGTTGACCGGGTTGGTGGTCGACCATTCCCACCACCTCAGCTGCGGTCCGAGCTGGTCGAAGATTTCGTAGAACGCGTGGTGCACGAAGCCCACGCAGACCGCGCCGACGAGGACCCCGTACTTCCGGAAGACGCCGAGCATCCGGACGAGCTCGAAGGCCAGCGTGGCCATCAGCGGATAGATCGCGATGATGTACAGCGGCAGCCGGCCCCACAGGAAGTCCACGGTGAACACGTTGTGCGCGAACATCGTGTCCACGTGCTCTTCGATTCCGAACGCCGCCGGAAAGTACAGCGGCGGCTCGATGACGAACAGGTACGCGGTGGCGCCGAACCAGAGCGCCAGATTGGTCGGATCGCCGTTGCGGCGCCAGCGCAGGATCGCGAAGATGAGCGCGAGCACCGAGCCGAGCACGATGGTGAGCTCGAGAACCGGCAGGGTCCAGTTCTCCAGCGCGAACGGGCTGCGGACCTCGACGAGTCCGCCGGCCTCGGCGCACGAGAATCCGAGCGCTGTCGAGAGTTGGTCGAAGGTGGGCGAGCAGAGATCGGCCATCAGTCGACCACCGCCGCGACGGGATCGGTCCGGCGTGCCCGCGACTCTGCGGTGTACCAGCGGGTGCAGTCGTAGCCTGCCTCGTATCGGGTGAACCACTCGTCGGCGAGCGCGGGCAGCTTTTCGTGCGTGGGGTCGTGCTTCGGCATCTGACTACGGACGATGCCGGCGAGGGCGGTCAGCTGTTCACCGCGCGGGAGGTCGTCGAACGCACGCGGCATGACGCCTTTGCTCAGGTACGGCGCGAACACCGTGAGCAGTTTCTGCTTCGTCCGGTGCGTGGCGAACATCGACATCGAATCGACCTTCCGCTCCTTGATCGGCACGTGCTGGTTGAAGCCGGCGCAGGCGATCCGCATCACCTTCATCACGTGGGCGAAGATCGAGGGAGCCATCCGCATCCGGTACAGCTCTTCCCCGACAAGGGAATTGAAGATGATCATCGCCGAACTCCGGTGTTCGACCTCCTCGACGAAATGCCAGATGAACAGGGACGCGACCCGGTCGTCTCCCGGCCGGAAGAGGGTCGCGTCGTTGTCGAGCATCAGTTTGAACACCGGCGTGAAGGTCGCCTCCAGATCCGCGGTGTAGGCGAGTCGGTAGTTCAGAGTGGTCGCCTCGGTGAGGAGGTCGTACTCGCCGATCACCGCGTCGAGGGTGTTCTGGAGCCCCGGGTATCGCTTGATCAGGGCTTTGACGTGCTGGCGATGCGCGGTCGAGTGGTGACCCTCCTGACGCATGAACGCCACGGCCTCTTCTGCGACCTCGGGATCGGTCATTCGTGGTTTGGCCTGCATGATCGCCTTGACGATCATCTTCTCGAAGCCGACGGCCAGGAACGAGATCGCATTCGACATGCTCGACCACGCCGGGTTGTCGGGGTTCCAGAGGAACGGGACGTCCTGTTCGTCGAACGCGAAATCCATCTTTCTGGGGTGCAGGTCGGGCATGTGGATACCTCGTCTCGTGCGGCATGAGTGGGCTGCAGCCTCTGGGTGGTAGAGACCCAAGTGATTAATAACATACACAGATCGAACGGATTGTATGATTACGTTTCGACGGTTTCCTGGCGAGCGTCTGCGAAGCAGGCCTTCGGGTCGGAGGGGCTATGCGTTCGCGGTAACCTCTGAGTCCAGGTCGGGCGGTGCGCCGACAGCCCTTGCGCGACGTTCGGGCCCCGCGGCGCGTTGTGAGAGGTAGGGAAAAGACAGGTGGCTGGCAGGCGTGGGTGGGGTGGCAGTCCGCCTGGAAGTGACGAAGAAGCGTCCCGGCGAATCGTCACCGCCGCTGTCGAGCTCATCAGCCGGAAAGATACGGCGATCAGCATCGCCGACGTTGCGGAATCCCTCGGCGTCATCCGTCAGACGGTGTACCGGTATTTTCCCAGCACCGATGCCCTCCTACGGGCGGCAGCCATCGCCGCCGTCGACGGATTCCTCGACCGCCTCACAGAACACCTCGTGGGTATCGAGGATCCCGCAGAAGCCGTGGTCGAGGCCGTGATCTACACGCTCGACGAAGCGCCCCGCATTCCGCAGCTCGGCATCATGCTGTCCGGCTCTCACTCCCACACCGCGGGAATCACGTCCGACGAAGCCCTTTTGTTCGGAATGACGATGATCAGGCGTTTCGACGTCGACTGGGAGCGGCACGGCTACGATGAGCCGGCGCTGCATCAGCTCGTCGAATATCAGCTGCGGACGATGCAGTCGTTCTTCATCTCGCCCGGAAACCCGCCGCGTAGCCAGGACGAACTGCGTGCGTATCTGCGACGGTGGGTGGGATCAACTGTCGCCGTCCCACACAGGCCGGCCTAGAGGCCGGGCGGCGATCGGCCGCAGGAAAATGGGTGCGCTGCCGCTGTCGGCGACCCCGGCGCGCCGACAGCCGACGGGCCGCGCTGGTCACGGTCGAATCTGCGTCGCGAGGTGGGGATGGTGTCGCCCGTGCAGGCTGGCTATTCGCCGCGAAGGACGGTGGTGCCCCGACGACTGTCCGCGGAGTCCTTCCCACTCGGGGAACGTGCCCGGACGGCGACTGGTGAGGTGCCGGGTGTTGCTGGTGAGGTCGATCAGGCACCGGGCGGCGCCCTGCACGGAGAGGTGGTGCCGTCGTGCCACGTCGAGCAGTTCGTCGAAGGCCTGGGCATCGCTGTAGCCGCGGCTGGTGATCAGAACTGCTTTCGCGGTGGTCAGTAGTTCACGGTCGGACGGCCCACGGCGCCGGTCGAGGAAGCTTCGGGTGGGCCGCGGGGGGTTGGGGTTCTCGGATTTCAACATGTGGCATCGTCCTTTTGTCTACGAGATTCCCCCAGGTCGCGATCTCGTAAACGTGCGCGATCTCCGGGGAGGCCCGTCTAAGCCACGGTTATGACGACGTTGCCACTCTTGTGTCCGGTGTCGACATACTGGTGCGCCTCGACGATGCGTTCCAGGGGATAGCTGCGGTCTATGACGACCCGCAATGTGTCCGCTTCGATGAGCTGTTTGATGTACGCCAATGCGTCGTTCTTGCGGACGGACATACCGGTGACGACTTTCTTACCGCCTCGGATCGACGTCCAGAGTTGCAGCACGTTGTTGTTCAGCCCGGATGTGGGAACGTAGCACCCGTTCTCGGTGAGCGAGCCCTTGCACCGAGCGAACGAGTTCCTGCCCACCGTGTCGAAGACGACGTCATATGCTTCGGTGTTCTCGGTGAAGTCCTCTTCGGTGTAGTCGATGACCTTGTCGGCGCCCAGGGACTGCACCATCTCGATATTGCGCGGACCGCACACGCCGGTGACCTCCGCGCCGAAGGACTTGGCGAGTTGGACCGCGTAGGTGCCGATGCTGCCGGAGGCGCCGTTGACCAGGACCTTCTGTCCGGTTCGCACCTTCGCCTTGTCCCGGAGGAAGAACAGTGCGGTTGTGGCGCCGTCGACGGCGGCGGCGGCCTCTTCGTAGGTCCTGTCGACCGGCTTGAGTGCGAGCGAGGCGGTTTCCGGCAGGCACTTGTACTCGGCGTAGGCGCCGATATCGAAACCGGTGAACCCGAATACCTGATCGCCCGGCTGGAACCTGTGCACGTCCTTGCCGACGGCCTCGATCTCTCCGGCAAGCTCGAGGCCCAGGGTCCGCAGTTTCCTTCGTGGCCGTCGCAGCCCGAGGATGAACCGGCCCCATAGCGGTTCGCCCCGCCGCATCTTGCATTCGGCTGTAGTCACCGTCGTCGCGTGGACTTTTATAAGGACTTCGCAGTCCTTGGGCGTCGGTTTCGGGACCTGCTCGAGCTCGAGCACTTCGGGTCCGCCGAACCGGGTGTGGATGATCGCCTTCATCGCGGCCTCCCTCTGCGGCGTTCCAGGTCGTCGCGTCGAACAAGCTCACGGCCGAGCATACTTCTCCGGCATCCTCGTCGTGGGGTTGCGCGGGCGGTGCAGGGTGTTCACACCACACCCCTAGGGTGTGTTTTCGCGCACGGCGATCTGCGGGACTGTAGTGGCGTCGGTATATCCGGCTGCCCTGCCCACAAGGACCGAGCGTCCCGCCGTCGATCCAGCGGCGCAAGCCCAGTTTGGTGATGTTGATGGAACACGCTGCGCGAGTGAACTACCGAGAGCATCGATCCGATCCGTTCCCGCTGTCCGCGGCGCAGCACGGGCTGTGGTTTGCGCAGCAACTCGCCCCGGACGTGCCGATCTGCATCGCGCAGTACGTCGATATCCGCGGGCTGCTGGACGCCGATTTGTTCCGCGAGGTGGCACTCGTCGCCGGCCACGAGTACGAGTCGGTGTTCCTGCGTCTGGTCGACGTCGACGGTGAGCCGCACCAGGTGATCGACCCACCGGCCGATGCGGCCATGGGAATCGTCGACTTCCGCGGTGCATCCGAACCGATGGCCGCCGCCGAGGCATGGATGCAGGAGAACTACACGGCACGAGTCGATTTCGAGCACGACTATCTGTGCGAGTCGTCGCTGCTGCGGGTGGGTGACGATCGGCACCTGTGGTACAGCAGGATCCACCACGTCGCCCTCGACGGATATGCGGCGATGACGATGGTCAATCGTGTCGCCGCCCTGTATACCGCGGCAGTCCAAGGTCTCGAGCTCCAACCGAACCGTGCAGCGGACCTGCACACCCTGCACCGCCTCGAAGAGGACTACCGGGCGTCCCACCGGTTCTCGTCCGACCGCGACTACTGGGCCGAACGTCTCCACACACGGACGAACGGCGCCTCCCTGACCGACGTCGATGCTCCGCCTGCCGCCCACAGCCTGACCGTGCGCACGGCGCTGTCCGCCGATACCGTCGCACGGCTCGAGGACACCGACGGCCGGCCGGGCGCGACGGCAGCGGCCGCGTTGATCGCCGCATTCGCCTGCTACCTCTCGCGGCGGACAGGACGGCAGGACGTGCTCGTGGACATTCCGCTGTCCGCACGCACCACCGCTGTACTGCGTCGATCCGGCGGAATGCTCGCCAACGTCGCGCCCCTGCGGGTGCAGGTCCGAGCCGACGACACCGTCGGCGACCTCGTGGCCCGGGTCCAGCACGAACTGATGGGAGCAATGCGGCACCAGCGCGGCAACGTCGAGGACATTCTGCGCGAGCTGGGCGTGTCCGCAGAGGCCCGCAGGATCTCGGGACCGATGATCAACGTGATGCTCTTCGATCAGGATCTCACCTTCGGGTCGCTGACCGGAGACTTCCGGATCCTCACCACCGGTCCCGTCCCGGACCTGTCCGTCAACGTGTACCGGAGCGGCACTCCGGCGTCGACGATTGTCGAGTTCGAGGCCAACCCGTACCGCTACCGCGACGACGACCTGCGGTCGCATCACGCCGGCGTCGTCGGATTGATCGACGAACTGCTCGCCGCCGACCCCGGCACTCCGCTCGCTGTGATCGGTGCGGCGGAGTTG
>NZ_LTCZ01000244.1:0-1315 GCF_001583455.1 Rhodococcus sp. LB1
CCGCTGGGTCCGGGCAGGAGTGTGGCAGCGGATTCACGACGCGCTGCGCGATCGGGTGCGGGTCCAGGGCGGCCGACACCCGCTGCCGTCCGCGGCGATCGTCGACTCCCAATCGGTGCAGGGCGCCGACACCGTGCCCCGGTCGAGTCGAGGATACGATGCGGGCAAGAAAACGAATGGGCGCAAACGGCACATCGCTGTGGACTCGAGCGGGCTGTTGTTGGCGGTCGTGGTGACGATGGCCGGGATTCAGGACCGCGATGGCGCGTTCCGGCTGCTGGCCGCGCTGCGCGCCCAGTTCTCGACGATCAGCCTGGTGTGGGCGGACGGCGGCTATGCCGGACGGCTGATCGACTGGTCGAAACGAGTTGTGTCACTGATGGTTCAGGTCGTCAAGCGCACCGACGATGTCAAAGGGTTCAGGGTTCTTCCCCGTCGGTGGGTGGTCGAGCGGACCTTCGCGTGGATCTGTAAACACCGGCGTTGCGTCCGCGACTACGAGACGCGGCCCGACCATCACGAAGCGATGGTCTACATCGCCATGATCGCGACCATGTCACGCCGACTCGCCCGCACGGCGTGACCCATCCCGGAGTTTTCAGATGCACTCTGAGACGCAGGTTCTTTCGTAACCCGTCGCTGCGGCGACGGCGGGGTGGCGTGCCGCGGAAGGCGTCGATGGCCGCGGACGCGTCGTCGAGCGAGGCGAACCCGTTGGGCGCCGCGCCCAGGAAGTCACGGACCCTCCGCTGGCCGGTGCGGTCGATCCGATGCGTGATGTCGACCAGCACCAACCCGGCGAGGGAACGGGGGCGTTCGCCCGCGACGACGATGCCCGTTCGGCCGCCCAGTGAGGCTCCTACGACGACGACACGGCCGCCGAGGTCCGCGAGAACCGCCTCGAGGTCGGCCGCGAAAAGCTCGGCCGAGTATTCGGGTGCCCATTCGCTGTCTCCGTGCCCGCGCGCGTCGAAAGTGACCGCGCGCCAGCCACCCTCGGCCAGTCGCGCCGCCGTGCGATCCCACGAGTGCCTGGTCTGGCCGCCGCCGTGGAGGAGAAGAACGGTCCCCTCTGTCGAATCGGTCGGCCGATCGTCCGTCTCCCATTGATCACCGACAAGACGGACCCCACCGGATCCTGTGAACTCGACGGGGATCGGCCGGGCTGTGGTCTGGGCGTCCATCAGCTCTCTTTCTCGTCATCGGCCGCCGGCCCGGTGGGGGCCGGCGGCCGGAGGGAATCAGACTTTCAGCAGGGCTGCGAAGTCGGAGGCGGGCTGGTCGGGGTCGCCGTGCTGGATGGTGTGGAGGAGGG
>NZ_LTCZ01000245.1:0-24416 GCF_001583455.1 Rhodococcus sp. LB1
GCCGCACCGGATCCTCCGGGATCCCGGTGCGGCTGCGCAGGTGTTCGAGGGCTGCTCGCCCGAGCCTGCGGGTGAACCGCTCGAGGTACCCGGCGACGGTGTGCCCAGATGGATGGTCGCCACCCGGCGCTTCGGCGTTCGGGGACAGGATCCGGCTTATACGCCAACTCGTCCGCCTCACCCGTGCGCCAGTCACGGAGGTCTCGACCCTGACTGGCGAGTAACAAACAGACCGGTTAGCATCTTTCCCGCAACGGCCCGACTGACCCGAATCGGGGTCGATGCCGGGGCCCGTCGCCCACGTCCGTGGGCGACGGGGCCCCTCTATCGGAGGTAGTAGATGTAACTCGTGATAGCGGTAACATCTGTCCATGGACTTGCCCCACGACATCGCCGGCTCCGGCCCCACTCTGATACTCGTGCACGGGGTGGTGCATCGCCGGCAGGCCTGGAACGCCCTGCTCGACCAGTTGACGCCCTATCGCCGGGTGGTCACCGTCGACCTGCCGGGACATGGAGAATCGGCGGCGCTCGAAGACGGCCCGGACATGATGGATCAACTCCTCGAGGAACTGAGCGGGTTCGTCCGCTCGGTGACGCCGCCCGGCGAACGGCCGCACGTCGCCGGAAACTCGCTCGGAGGCTGGCTGTCCCTCGCGCTGGCGGCCCGGGGCGAGGTCGCCTCGGCCACGGCGCTCTCACCGGCCGGCTTCTTCGTCAACCGGGCCGATCAGGCCCGCACCATCTACACGTTCCGGGCGCTGCGCGGATTCGCCCGGGCGTTGGGTCCGAATGCTCCGAAGGCTTTGCGATACAAGGCTGTCCGCTACCCCTCGCTTGCCGCCTTCTTCGCGCGGCCCAGCCGGGTGCCGTACGAGGATGCCGTGATCGACGCGCACTCGCTCACCACCAACGCTCTGGTCGACAAGGGGATGACGGCCTCGTTCGATCTCCCGCCGGTCGTCGACGCGACGGTTCCGGTCACCGTGGCGTGGGGGCGACGCGACCTGATTCTGCCGGTGTATCAGGCACGGCGGGTGCGCCGATTCTTCCCGCAGGCGCGGATACTGGTCCTGCCCGGCATAGGGCACGTCCCGATGACCGACGACCCGAATCTGATCAGCACGATTCTGCTCGGCGGCAGCTCGGCGACTTCCAGCGACTCCCGGAACTGACCTCGGCCCTACCGCGCTTCGGCGACGACGACGGCGCCGAAACCGAAGAGGACCGTTCCGATGATCCGATCCAGGACCCGTCGCACCGACGGCTTCTCCAGCGTGGTGCGCGCACGGGTCAGCAGAAGGCTGTACGCGCCCAGCCAGACGATCCCGAGGAGCCCGTGAACGAGCACGAGCAACGCCAGGGTCGGGGCGGTCGGCCACCCGGGCGGAACGAGCTGGGGGAGCAGGCCGGTGTAGAACACCGCGATCTTCGGGTTCAGGAGGTTGGTCAGGAACCCGGCCCGCCAACTCGACCCCGGCGACGGAACCTGCGCCGCTACGGTCGCGGCGGTGCGTTGTCGCGACCGGCTGCGCCAGAGGGTGGAGAGGCCCAGATACACCAGGTACATCCCGCCGACGATCTTCACGACGGTGTACGCCTCCGCGGAGGCGGCGAGCACCGCGCCGAGCCCGACGACGGTCAGCGCGCCCCACACCATCAACCCGGTGACCACACCGAACGTCGTCCGCAGCGCGGCGCCGCGTCCTCCGGACAGGCCGGCGCGCGTCACCACCGCCATGTCCGGGCCCGGAATGACGGTCAAGAGCCCGAGCACCGCGAACGCGGTCACCACGACACCGATCATCGGCCCAGTATGTCGGGCGCGCTCAGGGCAGTGAAATCCAGACTTGTGACTTGCCGAGCACGGTGTGTCCGTCGAACGTCACGGTCAGGTCGATCCTCGCGGTGCCCGCGGCCTCGTCGACCTGTGCGGCCTTCGCGACGACCTCGACGACCGCGCCGTCGTCCGGGGCGACGATCACCGGCTTGGTGAAGCGGGCGCGGTATCCGGTGACCCGTGCCGGGTCGCCGAGCCAGTCGACGACGCACTGCGTCGCCAGTCCCAGCGTCAGCATTCCGTGCGCGAGCACACCGGGCAGGCCCACGGCGTCCGCGACGTCGTCCCGGTAGTGAATGGAGTTGAAATCGCCGGACGCCCCGGCATAGCGAACCAGGGATTCCCGGGTCACGTGATATCGGGCCTTGGCGACGGTGTCGCCGAGCATGATTCGCCCCGGCGACGTCATTCCTCCCCCCTGACGAAGAGGGTCGACGTCATGGTGCTCACGTGATCGCCTGCGGCGTCGAGGATCTCGATGTCGGCGACGAGCAGCGTGTGCGGACCGCGTGACGTCACGTTCGTGACGGTGAGCACGGCGGAGAGTTCGTCGCCCGCGACGACCGGGCGGATGGACGTGGCGTGTTCGGTACTGTGCACCAGATTGACCGGCTCGATTCCCGACGTCGGATCGGCAACGAGCTGCGCCAATGCGCGTTCCTGCACGATGACGGGAAACGTGGGTGGGGCAACGAGATCGGCGTGACCGGCGGCGCGGGCGCTGCCGACGTCGAACGACGTCGGGTTGGTGGCAAAGACGGCGCGGGCGAATTCCCTGATCTTCTCGCGGCCGACGAGGTAGGGCTCGGTCGGCGGATAGACACGACCCTCGATCGCTGGATTCACTGCCATCAGGTCAGCCTAGAGACGTGCAGTCCCCGGAGCAGGGCGAAGCGTCCGGAGAATCGTCACGAATGTGTCGCGGACGTGCCTGCCCGCTCACGACGAAGCCCCCGCCGGACAGGTCCGGCGGGGGCTTCGAAGTATCGACTGATCGATAGCCGTCAGACGGGATCGACCATCAGCAGTTGGGCCCAGTAGGTGGCGCCTTCGGCACCGAGGTAGGGAAGTAGCTGATCAAAAATGATCGTTGACATGCTCGCTCCATTCTCTGTTCGGGCACTGCGCCGGGAAGGCGAGCCATCGGCACCGCACTGACCGGCGCCGGGGACCGTATCACCGGACAGGACTCCGAGGGTAACAGTCTGAGCGTGATCCACAACCCCACACGTCCCACCGGTGCCACACTGAGGGCATGACTGACGAAGATCATCTCTGGTACTACAACGTCGAGGACGGCACGGTCACGCAGGGGAAGGCGGCATCGTCGATGTCCCGGATGGGCCCGTACCCCGATCGCGCGTCCGCTGAGAAGGCGCTGCAGATCGCCGCGGAGCGGAACAAGGCGGCGGACCGGGCAGACGAGGAGTGGAACAAATAGCGTTGCGGAGAGGGTGCGCGTGAGGTACCGATGAGTCGTTTCGTCGCGCGCGGAATCGATTTCGGCGCCGTGCGTACCGAATTCCACCTGCCGGAGGGATATCCGCCCGCGGCGGTCGCACAGGCGTGGGCGGCGTCCGACCGGTACGCGTCCGAGCGGGAGGACCGCACCGATCTGGCGTTCGTCACCATCGATCCGCCCGATTCCCTGGACCTCGATCAGGCGTTGCACCTCGACCGGACACGCGACGGATTCGTCCTGCACTACGCGATCGCGGACGTCGGCGCCGTCGTGGAGCCCGGTGGAGTGCTCGACGTGGAAACCCGCAAACGCGGGCAGACGTTCTACCTCCCCGACGGCAAGGTGCCGCTGCACCCCAAGGAACTCTCGGAGGGATCCGCGAGTCTCCTCCCCGACGAGGACCGCCCGGCGGTGGTGTGGCGGATCGAACTCGACGAGTCGGCCAGACCCTTGTCCTGCACGGTGTCCCGTGCGACGGTGCGTTCCGTGGCACGGCTGGACTACGCCGGTGTGCAAGCCGATTCGGAGGCGGGACGACTGCATCCGTCCATCGCGTCGCTTCCGGAGTTCGGCCGGCTCCGCACGGCGGCGGCGGTGGCGCGCGGAGCGATCGAACTCCGGCTCCCCGAGCAGGAAGTGGTGCCGGACGGCGACGGCTGGCGCGTCGACCTCGCGCCCCGCACCGAGGCCGACGACTGGAACGCCGAAGTCTCGCTCCTCACCGGAATGTGCGCCGCGGCCATGATGCTCGATGCGAAGGTCGGGCTGCTCCGCACCTTGCCGCCCGCCGGACCGGACGCGGTCGAGGCGCTGCGACGCACGGCGTCGGCATTGGGGATCGACTGGCCGGAGAGCGTCGGCGTCGGTGAACTCCTGGCGCGGCTCGACCCGAATTCGGCGTCGACGCTGGTGCTGATGACCGAGGCGCCGTCGCTGCTGCGGGGCGCCGACTACGCGGCGTTCGACGGCGCCCTGCCCGAATTGACCACGCACGCCGCCATCGGCGCCCCGTACGCCCACGTGACCGCGCCGCTGCGCCGGCTCTCGGACCGGTACTCCACGGAGGTGTGCCTCGCCGTCACCGCCGGAACGCCGGTGCCGTCCTGGGCGCGGGACGCCCTGGGCTCGATGCCCGAGATCATGGTCGGCTCGGATTCCCTCGCGAGCAAGATCGACCGCGCCTGCATCGACCTCACCGAAGCGACCGTGCTCGCCGACCGGGTGGGCGAGACATTCGACGCGACCGTGCTGCGGTCACGGAACGGCAAGCGCACCGCGGACGTGTTCGTCCCGTCCGTGTCCGTGATGGCGAAATGCGTGGGCGACCCCGCCGAGGGCGAACAGGTGAAAATCAGGCTCGTCTCCGCCGACGTCGCGAAGCGGACCGTCGAGTTCGGTTACCCCGCATAGCGCGTCAGTCGCGGAACCGGTCCGTTGCCTCGACGAGGTGATGCACGATGCCCGGCTCCATCGCCGAGTGTCCCGCGTCGTCGACGATCTCGAGTCGCGAACCCGGCCAGGCCCGGTGCAGCGCCCACGCGCTGGTCGCCGGGCACACCACGTCGTAGCGTCCCTGCACGATCACGCCCGGAATGCCGTCCAGTGCGGCGGCGTCCCGGAGAAGCTGACCCTCGTCCAGGAACCCGCGGTTGTGGAAGTAGTGGTTCTCGATGCGGGCGAAGGCCAGCGCGAACCTCGGCTGGGACGTCTCCACCACTCGTTCCGGTTTGGGGAGCAGCGAACTCGTCGCGCCCTCCCACGTGGACCACGCGACCGCGGCCCGCGTCGCGACGTCGGGATCGTCGGATTGCAGCAGCCGGTGGTAGGCCTCGACGAGGTCGCCGCCCCGCTCCGACTCCGGCACCGGCGCCAGGAACTCCTCCCACAGTTCGGGGAACAGATGTCCGGCACCGCCGTTGTAGTACCAGTCGATCTCGGTGCGACGCAGCAGGAAGATGCCACGCAACACCAGCTCGGTGACCCGGTCGGGATGCTTCTGGGCGTAGGCGAGAGCCAACGTGGAGCCCCACGACCCGCCGAAGACCTGCCACCGGTTGATATCGAGATGGCTGCGCAGCAACTCCACATCGCCGAGGAGACGGTGGGTGGTGTTGACCGACAGATCGGCCCCGTCGGCGACGTGGGGTGTGGAGCGTCCGCATCCGCGCTGGTCGAGCAGCACGATCCGGTACACCTGCGGGTCGAAGAACTGGCGTTGCGCGGGATCGGTGCCGCCCCCGGGCCCGCCGTGGAGGAACACGACCGGCTTCCCGTCGGGGTTGCCGCTCTGCTCCCAGTACATCTGCTGACCGTCGCCGACGTCGAGATGCCCGAACTGGTACGGCTCGAGCGGCGGGTACAGGGCGCGCAGCTGGGTCACGTCGGCCTCAGAACCCGATCAGGCCGGACGCCAGGTCGGGGATCACCAGCGCGGTCACCGCTTCCTGCCGGACGCCGGGGCAGGCCGCCGTCGTGATGACGTCGATCCGGCCCCGGTCCTGCAGGAAGTCGAGCGCGTTGAGGTTGTTCTTCGCGATCCACGTGCCGACCAGACCGTTCAAGCCGGTCTTGCCGATGGTCGGGGTGTAGGTGCGCCAACTCTGCAACTGACCTTCGAGGTCGGTGCACAGCTGGGCGGCCTGCGCCTCGGTGACGCCACCCGCCACCAGGGCGGTGCCGGGAACCGCCGTGGTGGCCGGTGCCGGGGGCGCGGTGGAGCCGGGCGCGGGTGCGGGGGGCGGTCCGGCACACCCCGTGACGACCGCCGCGGCCGCCACCGCCGCGGCCGCCATCACGGCCAGGCGGTGACGACGTCCGGTGCCCTGCACGCGTCGCTGTCCCATGAACATCCCCCTCGAGTGTGTGCCGGCCCGGTGAGTCGAGGACGACCTAGAAGCTGTGCTCTTCCGCCGGGAACGTTCCGGCGCGTACCTCGGTCGCGTATGCGGCGGCCGCGTTACGCAACTCGTCACCGACGTTACCGAAGCGCTTGACGAATTTCGCCGTCTTGCCGCTGGTGTAGCCGGCCATGTCCTGCCACACGAGGACTTGGGCGTCACACTCGACGCCCGCTCCGATGCCCACGGTGGGGATGGTGAGCTTGCGGGTGACCTGGCCTGCGATCTCGGCGGGCACCATCTCCATGACGACGGAGAACGCGCCGGCCTCCTGCACGGCGATCGCGTCGGCGACCAACTGTTCGGCGGCGTCGCCGCGGCCCTGTACGCGGAAACCGCCGAGCGAGTTCACGCTCTGCGGGGTGAACCCGACGTGGGCCATGACGGGGATGCCTGCCGCGGTGATGGCGGCGATCTGCGGCGCGACGCGCTCGCCGCCCTCGAGCTTGACCGCGTGGGCGAGCCCTTCCTTCATGAACCGGGTCGCGGACGCGAGGGCCTGCTCCGGGGAGCTCTCGTAGCTGCCGAACGGGAGGTCCGCCACCACGAGAGCGTGCGGCGCACCGCGGACGACGCCGCGAACGAGGGGGAGAAGTTCGTCGATCGTGACCGGGACGGTGGTCTCGTATCCGTAGACGACGTTGGCGGCCGAGTCGCCGACGAGGAGAACGGGAATCCCGGCTTCCTCGAAGATGCGGGCGCTGGAGTAGTCGTAGGCGGTGAGCATCGCCCAGCGTTCGCCCTCGGCCTTCATGGCCTGCAGGTGGTGGGTTCGGGTCTTACGCTTGGGAACGTCGTGCGATGGTGCTGATCCGTAGAGCCGATCTTCTGACGTGCTCGCGGACGACTTGCTATCGGACATCGTTGTCCCTTTCTGGCCTCGAGGCCCTTGACGGGTCCCCGGGTGCGGGTGATGACGCCTACAGTCTGCCACCGGCCCGCGGGGGAGCGAAGGGCTCGCGCGGGTGCAATAGGTCACACCCACCGTCTGTCCTCTGACCTGCGGGAAGGCCTGCCGGCGCAGAACCCCTGGCACGATCGTCCTATGTCGAAGAGTGCTCGGGTACCGGCCGCGTTCGCGGGGTGCATCGCCGTCGTCCTTGTCGTCGCAGGCTGTGCGGGAGGCGGACGGGACGCCGGTGTGGCGGTCGCCGAACCGTCGGCGGACGCGGCGGCTCCGGCCGGACCGATCCCCGCCGGGCTCGAGGAGTTCTACACGCAGCAGGTGCAGTGGGGGTCGTGCGAGGGCTACAGCACGGACGGGTCTCCGCTCGGCGACACTCTCGACTGCGCGAAGGTGACCGTGCCGAACGACTACGCGAACCCCGGCGGCGCCACCGCACAGATCGCCGTCTCCCGGTCGAAGGCGACCGGCGACAAGGTCGGATCGCTGCTCGTGAACCCCGGTGGCCCGGGGGCGTCGGGTATCGGGCTGGCGTCCGTGGCCGACGGCACCGACATCGCGGAGCGGTTCGACGTCATCGGTTTCGATCCGCGCGGCGTCGGCGCGTCCACGCCGCAGGTGACCTGCCTGACCCCGCCGGAGGTGGACGCGCGGCGCAAGGACGACGACGTCGACATGAGTCCCGCCGGAATCGCGCAGACGGAGGCCGAGAACCGTGAGTACGCGGACAAGTGCGCGGAGCGGACCGGCGTCGACGTCCTCGCGCACGTCGGAACGTACGACGTGGTGCGCGACATGGACGTCATCCGTTCGGTGCTCGGTGACGAGAAGCTCAACTACCTCGGCTACTCGTACGGAACCCGGCTCGGCTCGACGTACGCGGAGACCTTCCCGGGAAACGTGCGCGCGATGGTCCTCGACGGTGCCCTCGATCCGGAGCAGGACCCGACGGAGGAAGTGATCCTGCAGGCGGCCGGATTCCAGTCCGCGTTCGACGCGTTCGCCGCGGAATGCATGCAGCAACCGGACTGCCCGCTCGGCACCGACCCGGCACAGGCGAACGAGAGGTTCCGGGCGCTCGTCGACCCGCTGATCGCCAAGCCGGCCGCGACCACCGACCCGCGCGGACTCAGCTACACCGATGCGATCACCGGCGTCCAGCAGGCCCTGTACTCGCCGAATCTGTGGGGCCCGCTCCGCGGAGGCCTGGAGAGCCTGCAGACGGGGACGGGCGATTCGCTGCTGATGCTGGCCGATCTCTACGAGGGGCGCGCCGACGACGGCACGTACTCCAACCTCAACGACGCCTTCAATTCCATCCGCTGCATGGACGATCCGCCCGTCACCGACCGCGCGGCCGTCGGGGAGGCGGACGTGCGGTACCGCCAGGCGGCGCCGTTCCTCGACGACGGTCGCGGCACCGGCAGCGCGCCGCTGGACGTCTGCGCGTTCTGGGCCGCGCCGAACACGGGCTCGCCGCACACCGTGTCGGCGCCCGGGATCCCACCGGTCGTCGTCGTGTCGACGACCGAGGACCCGGCGACGCCGTACCAGGCGGGCGTGGATCTGGCGAAGCAGATGAACGGCTCGCTCGTCACGTACCGGGGCACTCAGCACACCGTCGTTCTCGACGGCGAGGGGTGCGTCGACGACGCCGTCTCGGACTATCTCGTCGACCTCACGGCGCCGCCCGCGGACCTGACGTGCTGACCCACGCATGTGACGGGGTCGTCCGAGGTGCCCGCACGCTGGCACGATGTGGAATCCGGCATAGTCGAATCAACGAAGTAACACAGATTTAACGAACTTTGCTTACTCTCGCGGACATGGATCGCCAAAAGGAATTCGTGCTTCGCACCCTCGAAGAGCGCGACATTCGGTTCGTCCGATTGTGGTTCACGGACGTTCTCGGATACCTGAAATCGGTGGCGATCGCCCCCGCGGAACTGGAAGGCGCCTTCGAGGAAGGCATCGGGTTCGACGGATCCGCGATCGAGGGCTTCTCCCGGGTGTCCGAGGCGGACACGGTCGCGAAGCCGGACGCGTCCACCTTCCAGGTGCTGCCGTGGAGTTCGAGCAAGGGGCACCAGCACTCCGCCCGCATGTTCTGCGACATCGCCATGCCCGACGGTTCCCCCTCCTGGGCGGATTCGCGGCACGTGCTGCGCCGTCAGCTGAACAAGGCGAGCGATCTGGGCTTCAGCTGCTACGTGCACCCCGAGATCGAGTTCTTCCTCCTGGAGAACGGGCCTATCGACGGCACGCCGCCGAAGCCCGCCGACTCCGGCGGCTACTTCGACCAGGCCGTCCACGACTCCGCTCCCAACTTCCGCCGGCACGCGATCGACGCACTCGAGTCGATGGGCATCTCCGTCGAGTTCAGCCACCACGAAGCGGCTCCCGGCCAGCAGGAGATCGACCTGCGGTACGCGGACGCCCTGTCGATGGCCGACAACGTGATGACGTTCCGATACGTCGTCAAGGAGGTCGCGATCGCCGAGGGCGTGCGCGCCACGTTCATGCCGAAGCCGTTCAGCGATCAGGCCGGCTCGGCGATGCACACCCACATGAGCCTGTTCGAGGGCGACACCAACGCCTTCCACAACCCGGACGATCCGATGCAGTTGTCGGAGACCGGTAAGGCGTTCATCGCCGGCATCCTCGAGCACGCCAACGAGATCAGCGCCGTCACCAACCAGTGGGTCAACTCCTACAAGCGTCTGATCCACGGCGGCGAGGCCCCGACGGCGGCGTCCTGGGGCCCGTCCAACCGGTCGGCGCTGGTCCGCGTCCCGATGTACACGCCGAACAAGGCATCCTCGCGGCGCGTCGAGATCCGGAGCCCAGATTCGGCCTGCAACCCGTACCTGACGTTCGCAGTGCTCCTCGCCGCCGGTCTGCGCGGAATCGAGAAGGGCTACGAACTTCCGCCGGAGGCCGAGGACGACGTGTGGGCGTTGACGTCGGCCGAGCGCCGCGCCATGGGCTACCGGGAACTGCCCGGCAACCTCGACGGCGCGCTGCGTGAGATGGAGAAGTCGGAGTTGGTGGCCGAAGCACTCGGCGAGCACGTGTTCGACTTCTTCCTGCGCAACAAGCGTCGCGAGTGGGAGGAGTACCGGAGCCACGTGACGCCGTTCGAACTCAAGACGTATCTGGGGTTGTGAGCAAGAGCATGGTGAAGCCTCCGGCAGCGCGTTCTGCCGTTCCCGGTCCGGGTCGTCTGGGTCTCGTCGAGCCGACCGCTCCGTCCGAACTCCGCGATCTGGGCTGGGTCGGTGAAGACAGCATCGAACTGCTCTGGTCGTTGTCGCGGGCCGCGAACGCCGACCTCGCCCTCCGCACCCTGGTGCGCCTGAAGGACGGGCTCGGTGAGGGCTGGGCCGAACTCGATGCGGCGCTCCGCACCGACAAGGGCCTCCGTGGCCGACTGTTCGGGCTGTTCGGCGCGTCCAGCGCGTTCGGCGACCACCTGGCCGCGGATCCTGCGTCCTGGAAGATCCTGGCCGGCGACGTCCGCCTCCCGTCGAAGGACGAGGCGACCGCCACGATGATGGCCGCGGTCGGGGCCGAACCCGAGGACGGCGCCCACCCGGACGCAAAACTGTACCGGGCGAAGGTGACCGGACCCGATGCCATCGCGGCGCTGCGCAAGGCGTACCGCGACGAGCTGATGCTGCTCGCCGCCGTGGACCTCGCGGCGACTGTCGAGAACGAACCGGTACTTCCGTACCAGACTGTCGGACATCAGCTGTCCGATCTGGCGGACGCCGCGCTGAACGCCGCCCTCGCGGTGGCCGTCGCAGCCGTGTGCCCGGACGCGCCGTGCCCCGTGCGGCTGGCCGTCATCGCCATGGGCAAGTGCGGCGCCCGCGAACTCAATTACGTCAGCGACGTGGACGTGGTCTTCGTCGCCGAACCCGCCGACGCGATCGCCAGCCGGATCGCGGGCGAGATGATGCGCATCGGGTCCTCGGCCTTCTTCGACGTGGACGCCGCGCTGCGGCCGGAGGGCAAGCGCGGGGAACTCGTCCGCACCCTCGAATCGCATGTCGCGTACTACAAGCGCTGGGCCAAGACCTGGGAATTCCAGGCGCTGCTCAAGGCCCGCCCGATGATCGGCGACGTCGCGCTCGGACAGCAGTACGTCGACGCCCTCAGCCCGATGGTGTGGACCGCGTCGGAGCGCGAGGACTTCGTTCCCGAGGTGCAGGCGATGCGCCGCCGGGTGGAGGAGATGGTTCCGCCGGAACTCCGCGAACGCGAACTGAAACTGGGCCGCGGCAGTCTGCGCGACGTCGAGTTCGCCGTCCAGCTCCTGCAACTCGTGCACGGCCGAGCGGACGAGGCGCTGCACGTCCAGAGCACCATCGACGCGCTGACCGCCCTCGCCGCCCGCGGCTACGTGGGCCGCGACGACGCAGCGAATCTCGCTGCGTCCTACGAATTCCTGCGGTTGCTCGAGCACCGGCTGCAGTTGCAGAAGCTGCGGCGCACACACACCCTCCCGCCCGCCGACGACGAGGAAGCACTGCGCTGGCTGGCTCGCGCGGCGCACATGCGGCCCGACGGCAGCAAGGACGCACTCGGCGTTCTCAACGCGGAGATCAAGCGCAACTCGCACCGCGTGCGACGGCTGCACGCCAAGCTGTTCTACCGGCCGCTGCTCGAATCGGTGGCGCGCATCGACAAGGAGGCGCTGCGGCTGAGCCCGGACGCGGCCATCCGCCAGCTGGCGGCGCTGGGCTACACCGCCCCGGAGAACGCGCTCGGGCACCTCACCGCACTCACCAGCGGCGCGTCCCGCAAGGGCCGCATCCAGGCGCTGCTGCTGCCGACGCTGCTCGAATCGCTCGCCGACACACCAGATCCCGATGCGGGTCTGCTCGCGTACCGGCGCCTGTCGGACGCGATGACCGATCAGACCTGGTTCCTCCGCCTGCTGCGTGACGAGGCCTCGGTCGCCGAGCGGCTGATGACGGTACTCGGATCCTCGGCCTACGTTCCCGACCTGCTGATCAAGGCGCCGGACGTGGTGCGCCTGTTCGCGGATTCACCGGCCGGACCGCGACTGCTGGAGTCGAAGCCGGAGGACGTCGCGCGCGGCATCCTGACGGCCTCGGCGCGCCACGACGACCCGGCCCGCGCGATCGCGGCGGCGCGCTCCCTGCGCCGCTACGAGCTGGCCCGTATCGCATCCGCGGACATCCTCGGCATGCTCGACGTGCCGGGCGTGTGCAAGGCGCTGTCGTCCGTGTGGGCGGCCGTGCTCAATGCCGCCCTGGCGGCCGTGACCAAGGCGAGCGAGAAGGAACTCGGCACCCCCGCTCCCGCGACCTTCACGGTGATCGGCATGGGCCGGCTCGGTGGCGGTGAGCTCGGCTACGGTTCCGACGCGGACGTTCTGTTCGTGTGCGAGCCGCGCGAGGGGATCGACGAGACGGTCGCCGTCAAGTGGGCCAACAGCATCGGCGACAAGGTGCGGGCTCTGCTCGGCGCGCCCAGCACCGATCCGCCGCTGGAGGTCGACACCGGCCTGCGCCCGGAGGGTCGCAGCGGCCCGATGGTGCGCACGCTGGCGTCCTACGAGGCCTACTACGCGCAGTGGGCGCAGGCCTGGGAGATCCAGGCACTGCTGCGCGCGCATCACGTCGCGGGCGACGCCGATCTGGGGCTGCGCTTCCTGCACATGATCGACAAGACCCGCTACCCGGAGGGCGGGGTGTCGGAGCAGGCGGTCCGCGAGATCCGGCGCATCAAGGCGCGCGTCGACTCCGAGCGACTGCCGCGCGGCGCCGACCCCGCGACGCACACCAAGCTCGGGCGCGGCGGTCTAGCCGACATCGAATGGACCGTGCAGCTGATCCAGCTCCGGCACGCCCACGAGATCGAGTCGCTGCACAACACGTCGACACTCGAGACACTCGACGCGATCGGCGCGGCCGAGTTGCTCAGCGAGTCCGACGTCGATCTGCTGCGTGACGCGTGGATCACGGCGACGAAGGCGCGCAACTGCCTCGTGCTCGTTCGCGGCAAGGCCACCGACCAGCTGCCCGGTTCGGGCCGGGTGCTGTCCGCGGTCGCGCAGATCGCCGGCTGGGGTGGCGGCGATGCGGGCGAGTTCCTCGACAACTACCTGCGGGTGACCCGGCGGGCCAAGGCTGTGGTGGAGAGAGTCTTCGGGGAGTGATCGCCACCTGGGGGGTGCGGGCGCTGATGGCGCTCGGGTGGCTCGCGGTGCTCGTCGGCGTGTTCGGCGTCGTGCTGAGGTTCCTCGACGTCCAGAACCAGCGTCTGCTCGTGCTGGCGTCCGCGGCGCCGTACCTGATGGCGGCCGCCGCGGTCGGGGTGCTGCTGCTGGGAATCACCCGGCACTGGATCGGTTTCGGGGTCGCGCTGGCCGTGGCCGCGGTGGCCACACTGTCGCAGGGCCCGCTGTACGTGGCGAACAGTTCGGTGACGGCGTCCGGGCCGGAACTGACGGTGATGCAGGCCAACATCTGGCTCGGCAACGCGGACGCCGACTCCCTCGTCCGGCAGATCCGGGACCGCGACGTGGACGTGCTCACCACCAACGAACTCACACCGGAGGCCGTCGACCGGTTGGTGGCCGCGGGAATCGAATCGACGCTGCCGTTCTCGTTCCTCATGCCCGGCAGTGGCGGCGAGGGAACCGGGATCTGGAGCCGGTACCCGCTGACCGACAAGGTCCACCACTCGGAATTCGTCCTGTCCGCGCTGTCGGCCCGGGTGGAACTCCCGGACGGTGCGAGCACGGCTCTGTACGCGTTCCACCCGGTTCCGCCGTGGCCGTCGGATCCGTCGCTGTGGTCGCGCGAGATGGACCGCATCACAGTCATTCTCGACGCCGTCCCCGCCGACTCGGGACCGGTGATCGTCAGCGGCGACTTCAACTCCACCCGCGACCACGTGAAGTACCGCAACCTCGTGACCGGACGCTACCGCGACGCCGCGGACCAGGTGGGTGCCGGAATCCAGAACACGTATCCCGCCGACCGGCAGCCGTTCCCGCCGATGATCGCGATCGACCACATCGTCACGAGCGGAGCGCAGGCGGAGTCCGTGGAATCGGTTGCCCTGACGGGTTCGGATCATCGAGGCCTCATCGCGAAGATCGCCCTCGGCAGCTGAGCGTCACGGGAGCGTGACGAATCCCTTCTCCACCAGCCAGTCCCGGGCCACGTCCGCCGGTTCCTCGCCCTCGACGTCGACCCGCCGGTTCAGTTCGGTGATCTCCTCGTTGGTCAGCGCCGCGGAGATCGGGGCCATCACGTCCGCCACCTGCGGATGTGCCTCGGCGAAATCCTTGCGCATGGTGATCGCCGGGTTGTACTTCGGGAAGAACTGGCGATCGTCCTCCAGCAGCACCAGATCGAGCGCGATGATGCGGCCGTCCGTCGTGAACACCTCGCCGAACTTGCACTGCGTCCCGTCCGCGGTGGCCTGATAGATGATGCCGGTCTGCAGGATCTGGCGATTCGCGCGGGCGGGGTCGAAGCCGTACTTGGCGGCCATACCCGGGAACCCGTCCTGCCGGACGTTGAATTCGGTTTCGACGCAGGTCGTCGCCGCGGCGGGGTCGCGGTTGACCAGATCCGCGTACTCCGACAGGGTGGTGATCCCGGTTTCCTCGGCGGTCTGCCTGCTCATCGCGAGTGCGTACGTGTTGTTCATCGGGGCCGGATCCACCCACACCATGCCGTTGCTTTCGAGGTCCTCGTCGCGGACCGCCTCGAACTGCGCGGTCGGGTCGGGAATCGGAATCTCGTTGCCGAGGTAGTTGATCCACCCGGTCCCGGTGTACTCGTAGGTGACGTCGATCTGCCCGTCCAGCTGGGCGTCCCGCGTGCTGTTGGACCCCTGGATGTTGGTGAGGTCGCGCACCTCCGCGCCGGCGGCGCTGAGCGCGAACTCGATGATGTACCCGAGGGTGACCTGCTCGGTGAAGTCCTTGGAACCGACGGTGATCTTGACGTCCTCGAGTTCGGGGACGGGCTGGATGCTGCCCGGTTCCACCGACAGCGGCAGGGCGCCACCGGATTCGAGGCCGCAGGACACTGCGAGGACACCGCACAGTGTCACCGCCGTCGCGGCGATCGCCTTCCGGAGGTGGTTCATCAGCGCAGCCCCTTCGGGCCGAGGAACTCCTCGGCCAGGGCGCCGCACCAGTCGACGAGCAGCGCGAGCGCGACCGCGAGCACGGCTCCCACCACCAGGGTCACGTTGTCGCGCAACTTGTATCCGGTGTCGATGAGGATTCCCAGACCGCCGGCGCTGACGAGGAAACTGAGTGTCGCGGTGCCCACGGCGAGCACGAGCGACGTGCGCAGTCCCGCGAGGATGTACGGGACGGCGAGCGGGAACTCGACCTTCCGCAGGACGAGACCGGCGGTCATGCCCTGTCCGCGCCCGGCGTCGATGACGGCGGGATCGACCTCCTGCAGACCCAGGATCGTGTTCCGGAGAACGGGCAGGAGAGAGTAGAACGCGATGGGGAGCACCCCGATCCAGAATCCGGTGGTCCCCGTCGCGAGGAAGAGCAGCACCAGCAGTCCGATGGCCGGCGCGGCCTGTCCGATGTTGGCGATTCCGAGGAAGATCGGTGCCAGCTTGGTGAACCCGGGCCGCGTCAGGAGGATCCCCAGCGGAACCGCGATGACGACGACGATCGCGACCACCGCGACCGTGATCAGCACGTGCTGCCACGTCAGGGTCGCGATGTTGGCGGCGTTGAGACTGCCCTTCTGCGTGGCGGTGAGTTCGCGGTTGAAGGCCCAGGCGAGCACACCCGCCACCAGGATCACGACGATGATCGGCTGGACCAGCAAGCGGGCCCGCTCCGACCGCCGGGCGGCAGGTGCGGTGGGCTTCGTGGCGACGGCCGCCGTCATGACGGTGTCCCGCCCTCGCTCGCCCCGTTCTGCTTCGGCTCGCTGTCCTCGTCGTCGTGCGCGTGTTCCTCACGCATCGCGGACAGGTGCGTCACCAGTGTGTCGATGGTGATCAGGCCGCGGTACTCGCCCCGCCGGCCGGTGACGATCGTCGACGCACTGCTCTCCGCCAGGAGCGCTTCGAGGGCGTCCTGCAGCGTCGACTGGGTGGACACCACCTCTTCGATCGGGTCGCCGATGTCGCGCAGCGAGGTTGCGTTGGCCAGATGCCGCAACGACACCCAGTGGGTCGGTCGGTCCCGCGCGTCCAGGAGGACGCCCCACTTGATCTTGCGGGGTGCGATCGCCGCCCGCAGATCGTCCACCGAGCCGTCCTCGTACGCGGTGGGGCAGTCGAGGAGTTCGACCTCCGCTACCCGGGTGAGCGTCAGCTGCTTCAGCGCCGCGTCCGCGCCGATGAACCCGGCCACCATGTCGTTGGCGGGATGGGCGAGGATCGCATCCGGAGTGTCGTACTGCATGATGTGCGACTGGTTGCCCAGGACCGCGATCCGATCGCCCAGCTTGACCGCCTCGTTGAAATCGTGCGTCACGAAGACGATCGTCTTGCCGAGATCGGACTGCAGTCGCATCAACTCGTCCTGCAGCAGTCCGCGCGTGATCGGGTCGACCGCGCCGAACGGCTCGTCCATGAGCAGGACCGGGGGATCGGCGGCCAGCGCCCGCGCCACCCCGACCCGCTGCTGCTGACCGCCCGACAACTGCCGGGGGTAGCGCTCGCGGTAGAGGTCGGGTTCGAGTCCGACGAGGTCGAGCATCTCGTCGGTGCGGTCGGCGATCTTCTTCTTGTCCCAGCCGATCAGACCGGGGACCGTGCCGACGTTCTTGGCGATCGTGAGATGCGGGAACAGTCCGGCCTGCTGGATCGAGTAGCCGATGCCGCGCCGCAACTTGTCCGGGTCGATGGACAGGGCGTCCTTCCCGCCGATCGTGATCTTCCCCGACGTCGGTTCGATGAGCCGGTTGATCATGCGCATGGTGGTGGTCTTGCCGCAGCCGGACGGGCCGACGAGAACCACGATCTCCCCGGCGGGGATGCGCATCGACACGTTGTCGACGGCCGCCTTCTCCTGGCCCGGGTAACTCTTGACGACGTCTTCGAGGACGATGTCCACGCCCGAGACGGTGCTTCCGTTGGTGTGCGGTGTATCGAGGTCAGTCACGGATCCCCCTGGAGGTGGTGAGTCGGCCGATGACGGCGAGGACGCCGTCGAGTACGAGGGCGAGGATCACGATGAGAACGGTCCCCGTGAGGGCCTGCGGTATCGCGGTCGGGCTGCCGACGCGGGACAGTCCCGAGAAGATGAGGTTGCCGAGCCCGGGACCCTTCGCGTAGGCGGCGATCGCGAGGATGCCCATCAGCATCTGCGTGCTCACCCGCATGCCCGTCAGAATCGACGGCCAGGCGAGCGGGAGTTCGATCCTGCTCAGCACCGTCGTGCGGCTCATCCCCACGCCCCGGGCGGCGTCGGTGACCGCGGGGTCGACGGAGGCGAGTCCGAGGATGGTGTTCCGGATGATCGGCAGTAGTGCGTACAGCACGAGAGCGGTGACGGTAGGGGCGACACCGAGGCCGAGGATCGGGATCAGCAGGCCGAGCAGAGCGAACGACGGGATGGTGAGGATCGTGCTCGCGAGTGCGGTGGCGATCGAGGAGCCCGCCGGACTGCGGTACACGAGGATACCGATCGCCACCGCGACGATCGTGGCGATCACCACCGACTGCACGACTGCGCTGACGTGCAGGAACGAGTCGGTGACCAGTTGCTGCTTGCGGGCGGAGACGAAGTCCCACAGTTGCTGCATGTCCAACCGTGAACACCTTTCTCCCGATGTGAAACAGACCTCGGTCCTTCACAGTGCTACGTACCCGAACATCGCGCAGGTGAATCGGAAAGTCTGTTACGTGGTCGGGATCATGAACAGAAGGGTGCACACGGCGATCGAAATCCCGAACAGCGCGATCATCACGGCGTAACCGAGGTTCCGCCGGCGGGGGGAGATCGCCGGGTCCATCCACCACCCGAACACCTTGAACGCCGCCGGTACCGCCCACCAGCCGAGGATCTGGGTGGTGACCAGGTTCGCGAGAAACAGGGCGACGGCGATCGGAACACCGTGCGCCTCGATGAACGGTGCACTGACGAAATGGCCCCAGATCACCACCAGCGGATACAGCACCAGCAGAGCCAGGAGATTGCTCCGGGCGACGGGCACCGGGGGCGGCTCGTCACCGCCCGCGCCACGGAACCAGAAGTCGAAACCATAGCTCGCTTTGCGGATTCGGAGATTCTTGTTGAACCTCTCGCCCTCCTTCAGGAGGGCTGCCCGCTCGGGTGAATCCATCCACGACGCCAGGTTGTCCTCGGTGTCGAAGCTCAGCACGATCGTCCAGTCCTCGGTGATCCCCTGCACCGGCCTCTCGACCTTGTGCCCCCGGAAACCCCGGAACCCCGCCTCCGCGGCGGAGATCTTCCGCTGCCAGTCCATGAACGCCGACTCGTCCTCGGGGTCCACGTGACAGGAGATGACCACCGACGTCGCCGACTGCTCCCGGGTCTGCTCGCCGGTGAGCAGGTGGACGTCCTCGTTGCCGATGAAGGCGTGCTTGATCTCCGCCACGAGTTCCGTCCGGAGGTCGCTGTCGAGCCACGCTCGGGCGTCCTCGATGGTGGCGAACCGCAGCACGTCCACCCAGTCGTCCTGCACAGGCGGCGACGGCGGCACGATGTCCTGATCGATGAAACCCGGAACCGTCGCGAGGGCCTCCGCCGCTCGCTTCTGCCACCGTGCGTAGTCGGCGTAACTCGCGTCGTCGATCCGGCGTTGGAAGATCACCGACACCGGGGACGCGGCAGGGCTGCGCGGGTGTGAATGCGGCACGTGAGGTCACCTCCGTTCTGGTCGTGGTGCGGGCTGGGCGGAGGGGGAACCCTGGGACCGCCGGGTGGACGTGGTGAGGAGCAGCAGGATCCCGGCACCCGCGCCCAGAGTCAGGTACAGCCAGCCCAGCGGTGCCTGGCTGTTCTCCGGCAGCACTCCGGCGACGGCCATCGCCGCACTGACGACGAGATAGCAGGCCGCCGTGACGACACCGCCGATCAGTCCGAGATTGCGGGTGAACAGTCCGAGGGCCAGCCCGTACATCTGCGGGCACAGCACTCCGCATCCGGCGAGCGCGAGGCAGGCGCCGATCGTGATGGCCGGTACGGTCACGACGGACAGCCCGGCCGTGACGGTGAGAACGAGCGCGCCCGACACGAACACCCACCATGCGCCGAACGCGAGCCGGCGTGTGCCGACCCGGACAGCGAGCGCGCTGCAGGCGAGTTCGCCGAGGAGGTTGGCGCCGCCCACGACGAGCGCCACCGCACCGTAGGCGGCCGGGGAGAAGCCCAGAATCTGCTGGTAGAGGAAGGGTGCGACGACACCGAACACCATCTGAGCCGACGCCATCAGTCCGAACACGAGCACGAACCCTACGAAGATGCGGTGGCGCAGAGCCGCACCCAGCACCCGCGCCGCGGCGCCGACGTCGACCGGTGCCCGCAGTTCCGGCGGAAGCGTCTCCGGTAGTCCCGCGACGACGAGGGGAACCGCGAGGGCCGCCAGAAGCGCGATCAGCCCGAACACCAGACGCCACGAGATGAACTGCACCAGTACCCCACCCACAGCGGGTGCGAGAACGGGTGCCAGCCCCCACGCGGCCCCGAGGAGACCGGACACGGACGTGAGCCGGGCGCCGCGGTAGCAGTCGGCCGCGATCGCGTAGGCGAGGACGAGGCACGCGCACCCACCGATACCCTGCACGAATCTCAGACCGAGCAGGAGTGTGATGTTCTGCACGAGTGCGCATCCCACGCTGGTGACGACGAGGATCGCCAGGCAGGTCAGCAGAGTTCGTTTGCGGCCCAGCGCATCCGCGATCAGGCCGACCGGAATGAACGCCAGACTCATGCCCAGCATGTAGGCCGTCACCGTGTTCTGCACCACGGCCGCGGACGCGTCCAGATCGAGCACCATCTGCGGCAACGCCGGGGTGTAGATGTCGAGCGGGATCTGGCTGAGCGGAATCACCAGCAGCAGAATGACGACGACACGGCGCGGAACCGGCACGCCAGACGGCGTCGTGGGCACTGACATCCCGCACCACCTGCTTCTCGACCCGAGGGGGCTGGAGAACGGAGCAAGTATCCCGAAAGGCGTCGACCGCACGCTCCGCAACGGTCCGTGTGGTCGGTTCCCTGGATCATACGACGCAGCCCGCGGCGCTCGGGCGGGTTCCGGACCGTGCGGTTGGGGGAGTGACAGACGAAACGACGGGGGCCGGCGTCCGTCGTAGGCTGAATCTCCCATGAATGGACAGGAGGCTCAGGTGGCCGAGACGGCGCTGACCGAGACGACGGTGGCCGAGGTGATGGCCGAGCTGGCCGAGCTCGAGGACCCGAGGGCACGCGAGGTGAACGAGAAGCACGGCGACGATCACGGTGTGAACCTCGGCAAGCTGCGTGCGCTCGCGAAGAGGCTGAAGACGCAGCAGGAACTGGCGTGCCGGCTCTGGGAGACGGGTGACACCGCGGCGCGACTGCTGGCGATCCTGATCTGCCGCCCGAGGGCGTTCGAGCGTGACGAGTTGGACCTCATGGTGCGCGAGGCGCGCGCACCCAAGGTGCACGACTGGCTCGTGAACTACGTGGTGAAGAAGAACCCGCACTCCGAGGAGCTGCGCCTGGCGTGGTCCGCCGACCCGGATCCGGCGGTCGCGAGCGCCGGCTGGGCACTGACCACCGAACGCGTCGCGAAGAAGCCGGAGTGCCTCGACCTCGCGGGACTGCTCGATGTCATCGAGGCGGAGATGAAAGATGCCCCGGATCGACTGCAGTGGGCGATGAACCACTGCCTGGCTCAGATCGGGATCGAGCACGCGGAGCACCGCGCTCGCGCACTCGACATCGGTGAGCGCCTGGAGGTGCTGAAGGACTACCCGACGTCCCCGGGCTGCACGTCTCCGTTCGCGCCCGTCTGGATCACCGAGATGGTGCGCCGACAGAGCGACAAGTAGAAGGTTCGACCCGACCGACCGCGGCGGCCATCTGTGGCCGGACGCAGAAGAGCCCACCCGCGCCATCGCGGCGCGGGTGGGCTCGACCGAAGCTACTGCGTACCGGGGCGCTCTACCGAACGCCCCGACGCAGGTCAGCGGCTGCGGACGACTTACACGTCGTAGTACAGCTGGAACTCGTAGGGGTGCGGACGCAGGTTGACCGGAGCGATTTCCTGCTCACGCTTGAGCGAGATCCACGTCTCGATCAGGTCGGACGTGAACACGCCACCCTCGGTGAGGTAGTCGTGATCTGCCTCGAGGCGATCGATGACGGCCGACAGGCTGGTGGGAGCCTGCGGGATGTTGCGGGCCTCCTCCGGCGGGAGCTCGTAGAGGTCCTTGTCGACGGGAGCCTGCGGCTCGATCTTGTTCTTGATGCCGTCCAGGCCGGCCATCATCTGCGCCGCGAAGTTCAGGTAGGGGTTACCCGAGGAGTCGGGGGCGCGGAACTCGAGGCGCTTGGCCTTCGGGTTGTTGCCGGTGATCGGGATACGCACGGCCGCCGAGCGGTTGCGCTGGCTGTACACGAGGTTGATGGGGGCTTCGTAGCCCGGCACCAGACGGTGGTACGAGTTGATCGTCGGGTTGGTGAACGCCAGCAGCGACGGTGCGTGGTGCAGGATGCCGCCGATGTAGTGACGCGCCATGTCGGACAGACCTGCGTAGCCGGCCTCGTCGTGGAACAGCGGCTTGCCGTCCTTCCACAGCGACTGGTGGACGTGCATGCCCGAGCCGTTGTCGCCGAACAGCGGCTTCGGCATGAAGGTGGCCGACTTGCCGTGCTGCCAGGCGGTGTTCTTCACGATGTACTTGAACAGCTGCAGGTCGTCTGCGGCCGCGAGCAGCGTGTTGAACTTGTAGTTGATCTCCTGCTGGCCGCCGGTGCCCACCTCGTGGTGGCCGCGCTCGAGCTCGAAGCCCGCGTTCTGCAGGTTGGTGGAGATCTCGTCGCGCAGGTCGACGTAGTGGTCGTACGGAGCGACGGGGAAGTATCCACCCTTGGGGCGGACCTTGTAGCCCAGGTTGGGGCTGCCGTCGGCGTTCACGTCGTTGCCGGTGTTCCAGGAACCCGAGATGGAGTCGAGCTCGTAGAACGCGCCGTTGATGCCGGAGTCGTAGCGGACCGAGTCGAAGATGTAGAACTCGGCCTCGGCGCCGAAGAAGGCGGTGTCGGCGATGCCGGTCGACTTCAGGTACTCCTCGGCCTTGCGCGCGACGTTACGCGGGTCGCGGCTGTAGGACTCACGCGTGAAGGGGTCGTGCACGAAGAAGTTGATGTTCAGCGTCTTGGCCGCGCGGAAGGGGTCGATCTGGGCGGTGGCGACGTCGGGAAGGAGCATCATGTCCGACTCGTGGATCGACTGGAAGCCGCGGACGGACGAACCGTCGAACGCGAGGCCGTCCTCGAAGACGTCCTGGTTGAACGCGGACGCCGGGATCGAGAAGTGCTGCTGCACGCCCGGCAGGTCGCTGAACCGGATGTCGACATATTCGACGTTCTCGTCCTTGATGAACTTGATGACCTCTTCGGCCGTGGTGAACGCCACGCTTGTGCTCCTTAAGTCGCTTCAGCCAAGTGGATATTGGCGAATTCGTCGAGCCAGACGGTAAGGACTTGGTGTTGCCCGCTGGTCAACCTTTTGTTTCGCCCGTGTTACGCGTCGAATCTTCCTGGGCTTTTGCACCGGCTGTGACTGCGCACACAGCCCAAAGCTCCGGTGTGAGGTCCTCGGAGAGGCGACGCCTATCCTGGACAGCATGGCACGTATCACCGGTTCCTGGCTTTCCGGACCTTCGGCTGCACTGCCGAACGGCGCGGACGAGACGAAGCAGTCCTTCCGGGGCGAGCGCCTCGGCCTGCAGGCGGAAGGTCCCGGTTCACTCGCGAGCACGGGACGCCGTCTCGCTGCTCTGATGATCGACTGGGTGTCGTCGGCCGGCGTCGCGGCACTGATCATCGGTGACAACTTCTTCGAGGGTCCGTTCTCGACCTTCACTCTGCTCGTCTGGTTCGTCGTCGGTGTCGCCACGGTGTCGCTGTTCTCCTTCACTCCGGGGCAGCTGTTCCTCGGCATGCAGGTGGCGCGGGTGGACGGACCCGCCCGGGTCGGCTTCGTCCGGGCCCTGGTGCGTCAGACGCTGCTCGTGTTCGTCGTGCCCGGGACCATCACGGACATCGACGGTCGCGGCATGCAGGACCGGGCCACCGGCACCGCGCTGATTCGCACACGCTGACCCCGCAGAACGTCTTCCGCCCGATGTCGGATCGACATCGGGCGGAGTAGTGGGGCGACAGGCTTCTAGCGACGACGGATGGTGCGCTGCACGCCGCGCATCTTCGCGCCGCCGGGCATCGGACCCTTGGGCAGTGCGGCGCCGCCACCGCGGCTGCTGAGCGCGGCGAGCCGCGACTCGATGGCGTCCATCCGCTTGGTGTCGATGTTCTTCGGGAGCTTGTTCAGGTGCTTCTGCAGCTGCGACAGCGGGACCTGGCCCTCGTCGTTGCCGATGACGATGTCGTAGATCGGGGTGTCGCCGACGAGGCGCGCCGTCTTCTTCTTCTCCTGGGCC
The DNA here is from genome assembly GCF_001583455.1 of Rhodococcus sp. LB1. Lineage (NCBI taxonomy): Bacteria > Bacillati > Actinomycetota > Actinomycetes > Mycobacteriales > Nocardiaceae > Rhodococcus > Rhodococcus sp. LB1. The sequence continues at coordinate 23,751 of NZ_LTCZ01000245.1, forward strand.
AGGAGCGACTTCACGCGTTGCGGCGATCCCTCGGCGACGAGGATGACGCCGGGTCGTCCGATCACGCGGTGAACGGCGTCCAGCTGCGTGGTGCCCGCGACCGCGCTGGTCACGCGCCAGGAGCCCTGCATGTTGTCGAGCGCCCAGGCGGCCGCGCCTGCCTGGCCCTCGGCCTTGCCGTACACCGTCTTCTGGACGCGCCGGCCGAAGATGATGAAGGCCCCGAGCACGCCGAGGAGGAGACCGATCGGGAGGAGGAACCACTGGAGGCCCCAGATCAGACCGACGAGGAAGAACACCACCGCGAGTCCGATGAGCGTGCCGAGCATGAGCGGCAACAGCAGCTTGTCTTCCTTGCGCTGCATCTGGAACGCCTGCCAGAGCTGAGTTCTGCGTTCCTTCGACGCCTGCCTGCGGGCTGCCTTGGCGGCTGCCTTTGCTTCTTTACTGGGTTTGCCCGCTTTACCGGATTTACTGCCGTTCGCCATGCTCTTCAGGATACGTCCCTGGCCGTGCGCGGTGATGACCCGTCCGGTGTCGACCACCGCGCACGCGTGGAGGTCAGCGGGCGAGCCGCGCCATGAGGGAACTTGCCTCCTGCGACGCATCGCCGCTTTCGGTGAGATGTGCCTGTCCTGCAGGCAATTCGCGGCCGTGGTGGGCCAT
>NZ_LTCZ01000246.1:0-5453 GCF_001583455.1 Rhodococcus sp. LB1
CGACACGCCCCAGGGGTGGGAATTACGTGACGGCGGGGTGGGGAATTACGTGACGGACAAACCCCTCAACCTGGGGAATTACATGACCGCTGACATTCTATCAAGCCACACGAACGACCCTCCGGGCCCGGTGGGACCGCACATCAAGACAAGCCACCAGGCCGTGGACCGGGGCAGCAAAATACCGAGCGAATCCCACCGGACCTCTCCAGGATGACATTGACGCGAAATACGCGGCTGCCCGGCGCAGGATGTCGCGTTCGAGCTGCCATTCCTTCTCGGCACCGCGTAGCCGGGCGTTCTCTGCCCGCAGCCGCGCGAGCTCGTCCGCTTGGGTTTCCCCACCGGCGGTGCTGCGGGCCTCCGGGCGTCCATTGCGGGCGGTGTCCTTGCGGACCCACGTCCGTAGCGTTTCGCCACTGATGCCCAGGTCCGCGGCGACCGCCGCGTATGTGCGCTGGCCGTCGGCCGCGCGATACAGCGCGATCGCGTCTTTCCGGAATTCCTCCGTGTACAGAGACTGGCGTCCCACTTCGACATCCCTCCTGGCTCTACTGGAACCATTGTCAGGGGTGTCCACTCCAAGGGGGCAGCCTCACTCCGCACCCTGGCCTCGGATTCCTTAAGGACTGGCGCAAAACGTGTGCGCGACGAGAGCGAGAAAATGCCTTCCCCTGCGTCGATAGTCGCAGACTTGGAACTGCTCATGGGTAACGTCAGCCGGCGCTGAGCCCGCGCCAGATGCGGAACCCTCACCGGCACGTTCCGATTGTCGTCCCATGACTGGAACTCGCTGACCTGCGAAGTCCCGTAGAGGTGGTCCGGTGAAGAATCCCGAACTGGGGCGTCAAACGGTGCAGACATGCGCTCCCAACGGCGGCAAGTATCGGAATCTGCGAGAAACTCGCGGATTGCACGCATAACTCATGGAATCCATTAGTTTCGTGCGAAATCGAGGGCCGGGCTACTTGGCGCTATGTACCGCCGCGACCAGCTGAAGTCGGAGGATTCTGCATGCAACCGCCCAATCGAACCTGCGCGCACTCCGGTAAACGCCTCATCCCTTCTCGGGGACCTGTCGTCATCACAGGTCAAACCCAATTTTGCCGAACTCGTCGCCGATTTCAGAATCGCGACAACCCCACGGCCGTCACCGCCCGTCCGTCGCCGGCTGAGCGACACGCCCGAGCGCGTGCGGGGGTCCTTGGAGAAACCGTCACCTAGCGGATTCACTGGCTTCGCGCCAAACACCGCGCCAACTGTCCGACTGAGAAGCTCGTAACAAGAGTGAACAGGAGTGGATGAAATGCCTGAGCAGTCGTGGATCACTGCCCAAGAACTGTACGACCAGGGATATACGGTCGATGGAGCACGTCAGCTCTTCGGGGAGCCAAAGACAAGCCCCGACGGAACCCTCGGTTGGGAAGATGACTGGATCGACCGCGCAGAAGGAAGGGCCCTCATCCCTGTACTGCCCTTCCTTATCGAACGTCTGCGCGGAAATTCCGAGGTGGGAGAGGCTGCTGGCGAGCTGGTCAGGCTCTACGAGGAGCTCAATCGTCGAGTAGGAAATGATGGTGCTCCCGATCCGCTCCATCACCATGAAATCTCCGAAGATGAGCTGGTAGAGCTGGGACATGACCGCGACGCCCTCAATGCGATCTACGGGTCGCCGCACCGTTGGACACAAGAGCCTGTGGTCGAGGGCAATTCGGTTCCGTTCATTTCGCAGGAGCGAAGCCGGTTCGGGGATGGCGCGCGATTGGTCGGAAGGCGGAATCTCCGGTGGTGGCTCAAGAGTGCAGTCGGCGAAGTGGCGAACGAGCAGAGCGAGAACGCCTGACTAGAGAGCTTCCCTGCGCCAATAGCCGGGCCCGGACTGCGGTCGGTTCCGTCGGCCGCTCCCGCCGCCGCTGAGACCGCAGGAGTAGCGGCAAGAGCGCCGGCCCACCACTGATTGAAGTTGTCGTGCTCCTTATCCGCCGCAAAAGCGGGCGCGACGACGAAGGTACCGTTCGATCGTCGGGAACACCGGACCGCGACGGTGCCGATACAAACGCACGATGCCGTCGACGCCCACCTCACGCTCGAGCACCCCCTGAGCTCGCTCCTCCTTTGCCAACCGGGTGAGGATCGCATCCATCTCCTCGCGGGTGCCGCGCATGCGTACCCGCACCGACCGGGCGGCGTTCCCGAGCTATGCAGGTGCAGCAAGTTCGGACACCCGCTGCGTCTCAGCACAAGAGCTGGCCAAAATAGGCGGCTACCAGACTTCGCCGATCAGTAGGACCGTGACCAGGGCGTGGTCTTCGCGGTTCACGGTTGCCGTCGAGCTCCCGAGGAGGCTCTTGAGCAGTCCGGGATCTTGGTGAACCTGATCGGTGAGGATGGTTGTGGTGTGCGAGGTGTTGACCGGATGCGCATCGGCACCGAGTTCCTCGTGCATCGTCGACACCGCGGCGTCGAGCGCGTTCGTCAGGGCTTCCGGGACTGTTGTGGCCGTGGCCCACCCCCAGAAGGCGGCGCGTTTCATCGGTCGGTGTCCATCGACTCGCCGCTGCAGAACAGAGCGTTCACTGTTTTCCTCTCGTGAGACTGCGGGTGGTCAGGGCTGTAACCCGCGGCTGTCGGGGTGCAGGGGCCCGCACTGGAAAGTCATGCACCCGCACACCCGCGGGGGCAGCGTACCCAGCGCCACTGACCACCTCGAGAACGTCGTCGTGCAGTGCACCGATGCTCAGCCCCGCGGCGAGCGCCTGCGAGCCGAGGGCGTACGTACGCGACCGCGGGTCGTAGACCGCCGGTGTGAGGTACCAACTGGTGCCGTTGGGCTTCCCGAATAGGCCCTCGAAATACTTGTTGTGCCTGAGGCCGGTGTTCGGATCGACGGTGGTGTCGTCGGTAGCGCAGCGGACCGAGACCAGCGCGAACAGGTGTGCACCGGTACCCGGTTCGGCCAGATCCTCGAACGGGGTGATCGTGGCTCCGGGGTCGGGGTGGTGCGGGGAGGTATGCAGGTGGCCGACGACTTGAACTTCTCGGCCGTCGATCAGGGCGCGGTAGTCGCGGTGAGGGGTGCGTGTGTCGTTGCGGTCAGGCATCGGTGGCCTCCTCGAGAAGTTGATCGATCCGGACTGTCTTGCGGCCGCGGCGGTGTGCGCGGGCGAGGTTGTTGTACACGCGGGCGCCGAGTCGTACCTGGCCGAGCATCCGGAAGATTCGCCAGTCGGCCAGATGGCCGGCGTCGCGTGCGTCTTGGTTTGCCGTGGTGATCTGGTGGCCGAGCAGTTCGATGATGCCGACCAGGTCCTCTTTGTCCCTGGCCAGCCACATCTGACGGGTGATGTGGCCGTTCCAGGGTTCGACGCGGGGGCGGTTGTCCCAGTCGGGCGGGAAATACTCGTTCACCGTTCCGCCTCCCCCGCTTCGGTGTTCGCTTCGACGTGCATTGCGGGGTCCTTTCAACTGGGTAGGTAAGGCTTTCGGATGTGTGTCAGGCCGCTGCGGCGACCTCTCGGATCGGGTGCTAGATGAAGATGTCGAGGAGGTCGATCTCGGCCGTGGAGCCGTCGGCGAGGCGGACGGTCGCGAACCGCGAACCCGCCTCGTCGCGGTGGTATCCGTGCACGCCGACGATGCGGTCGCGGGGGTGGTCCGGGGTAATGGCTTCGGCGAGGGCGTGGGACATGAGAACTCCTTGTCAGTGGGATTACTGCGGGTCAGTCGCGCGAAGCCGCGTTCAGCTCTGCCGCAATGGCGGCGTCGCTCGCGGACTCCGCCAGTTCGCACAGGTCGAAGTGGTCCGCCAGAATTTCGTCTCCTTCTACCTCGTCGTCGAGGGCGGCCGCGGTGATCTGTCCGTCTCGGATCACGATCGATCCCCAGTCGAGCTGGCGAGCTGCGGTGACGATGTCTGCGGTGATGACGGCGGTGTTGTCGTTCATGACGGTGACCTTCCGTGTCGGACTTACGAGAATTACATTACAGCGCGACAATGTGATGTTGCAACCCTTGAATTAAGTCCCACAAAGAAACCCGCTCTAGGCCTCTACCCTTTTCGGGATTCGTTCAGGACCGACACATACATGTCGACGTGGCCGCACGGGTTGTCCCATCGGTCACAGGTAAACCATTCGCCGTCCTCGTGGAAGCGGTGTTTCTGCGGGATTCCCCGCGGACCTCGGCAAGTGGGGCACGTCCAGATCAGCGTGAGAGCACGGATCGCAGGGTAGGCGCGGCTGGTTCCCCACCCGCTGCGGTCGATCACATGAACGGTGCGGCGCGGAGTGTCGTGGCCGGAAGGTTTGGGCATGTCATCTTCTTTCCAACGAAGGGGACGTGTCATCTATGCAGGTAAGAGCCCGGCACCGACGGTGTCGACGAGGCTGCGTCAGCCGGGCAGGACGCGCCTGCGAACAGTTCGCCGGAAGGGGTCGTAGCGACCACGTCACGGCGGTGAGCGGCGTCTCGGCCGCAGGAGGGTGCAGGAGCGCCGGTAGGGCCGTCTGCGATGCCCTGGAGGACTGTGCGGGCGGCTTCTGCGTCGCCGCAGGCGCGGTGCGAACCGTCGAGTCGGATGTTCTTCTCGACGCCTTCGGCCTGGGGTGCGGTCATGAGTCTCCGTTCGTTGGCGAGTGGGCGGTCAGCGCAGGAAGCGATATGCGCGGTGGGCGGCGCGGGCAGCCGGTACGTGCCGGATCGTCAGGCGCACCGCGGTACGGGCCGCGCTGCGTGCGGCGCGGCTCCCGATCCGGGCAGCCCTCGAGGACGTGCGCCGCGGACGCGGGGAGGTCTTCGGCGCCTTCCGCTCACTGGGGGTGCCATCGTCGAGTTCGGATTCCCACTGCTTCCAATCGTCAGCAGGTGCCTGGCGGCCTGTTTCCCGGCGGTCAGGCTTCGGGGTCCGACGCTTGCGGCGCTGCGGGTCCAGCACGCGCAGTCCCGGAATCCGGGTGAAGATCAGCTTGGCCAGGCGCGAACCCCATGTTCGGTGCCGATAGGCGCCGAACAGATGCCCAGCGAGCCACACCGCCGCACCCGCCGCCATCGCGCCGAGCTGGGCTCCGACGGCTGCACCCGCAACCAGCCAGACCAGCCCTTTGAGCACGAGGACAATGCCGGCGATCCGCGCCAGCCCGTAGCCGAATTTCCAGACCACAACAATCGTGAACGCGACAAAAGCGGCGGTGATCAGCAGCGGCGACACATCCGTACCCCTTCCCTCTGACCTGATTTCACTTCCAACATTACAGCGTCATGCTGTAATGTTGCAAGCATGAAGAGATACCCCGTCAACCCGACAGGCGCGCTGGCATCACATCCTCGCGCTGTAGGGTCTATCGCATGGAACCCCCGCGTCACCGGACTACGCCCGGCTGCAGGCCGCCCTGCACCCGTAAGTCGTCATCGTTCACTCGGCCGTACGTCTGCGACTCCGCGGTCCAGGCCATTAC
>NZ_LTCZ01000246.1:5543-22048 GCF_001583455.1 Rhodococcus sp. LB1
TGGGCCAACAACAGACCCGGGCAGGGCGCGCGCACCGATGTGCAGAAGCCTCGGCGCCGACGCTCAGAGTGATTGGCGTTCGCCCGCATTCGATGTCACTGGAGTCAGAATTTTGCCCTGAGCTGCACAGATGACATGTCCCTGCCCCGCCGGCTATCTCTCCCAACCCCAGAACGCCCCGTCCATGCTGGGAGGACGGGGCGTTTCGGCGTTCGGAGACTCTGCCGCTAGACGATTCTCCGAAGTCGGATACAGGAGAGTGCGAAAGGCGCAGGCCGATTCCTCGATGCCCCGGCTGGAGTCAGAGGAGGGGACATGTCATCTTCGCAGTTCAGGCTTCTTTTGCCCTGTGGTCGAGGTGACGCCTCGGGCACCGTCAGTCACGTGTCAGGACTGGAAGTGAATCGATGCCGCTGACGAACGCGGAGAGCAGCAGTTCCGGTTCGCCCACCGCGTGGAGGGCGGGGTGGGCGGTGAAAAGTTCTTCGAGCATGACGCGCAGCTCCAGCCGTGCGAGGTTCATACCCAGGCAGTGGTGGATGTCTTTCGCCCCGAACCCGAGATGCTTGCCGGAGTTCGCCCGGGTGATGTCGAACCGGCCCGGACCGTCGAAGATGCGTTCGTCGTGGTTCGCGGACAAATACCACATGACAACCTTGTCCCCCGCCGCGATCTGGGCACCGCCGAGTTGGGTGTCGACGGTCGCGGTGCGCCGCATGTAGGGCACCGGGGAGGCGAAGCGGATCACCTCGTCGATCGTGTTGTCGATGTGGCCGGCGAAATCGGCGAGCAGCAGTTCTTTCTGCTCGGGGTGCTCGGTGAGCAGATGCAGCGCCCAGGCCAACGCCTGCCGGGTGGTCTCGAAACCCGCGGTGATCAGCAGGATGACGAACGAACCGAACTCGGCCGGGGTGAGTGTCTCCCCGTCGACCACCGTCGACACCAGCCGGGAGGTCAGATCCTCGCCCGGGTCCACCTTGCGTTTCTCACCCAGTTCGAGGGCGTATCCGTAGATCTGGCCGAGGCCGGCCGCGCCGCCGGGTGCGGTGACGAACTCCTGATCGCCCCCTCCGGCAATGACGTCGGCCGCCGCGGTCAGGATCATCGGCCGGTCGTTCTCCGGGATCCCGATCAGTTCGCAGATCACCTGCACCGGTAACCGGGTTGCGACGTCGGGGACGAAGTCGAACACCGCATCTCGGGGTAGGTCTGCGGCGATCTGCGCAGCGTATCCGCGTACCCGCTCGGCGATGCCCCGCACCGAGGCCGCGGTGAACGCCGATTGCACGATGCCGCGCAGCCGCCGGTGACGGGGGTCGTCCATGGCGATCATCGACATGGCGAACTCGAGGATCTCGACCGGGACGTCGTCGATGGTGAAGCCCTTGGCCGAGGAGAAGACCTCCGGGTTTCGGCTCACCGTCACCACGTCGTCGTATCCGACGACCGACCAGAAGCCCGGACCGGCTGTTTCCGTGTGGAACTCGATCGCCGGCCGCTGACGAAGCCCCTCGAACAGGGCGCGGCGGCCCGCGAAACTGCGGTCCCAGAACGCGCGTGAGGCAGGCGTGATGATCTTTTCGGACGCAGAACCCGTCACCGGTCCCCCTCGGTCGGTCGAACAGATGCCTGCGACCCTACTGGGGAAGTAAGGGTTCGGCCGCGTCGTTGACACGAAAAGGGTGCTCCTGAGGTGGTTGAGTGGGGACACGATCATCGGCGTGTCCGAGCCGCCGCGGATCACGCTCGCCCGCGATCAACGCCTCGATCATGTCCCGTGCCGACAGCGTGTCCAGGGAGTTCGAGAAGCGGAGCTCGGCCACATTTTTTCACTTCGGTTAGGCCACACTGATGAGGCATCGTCGCAGGTCAATAGCTATCATCCAACGGTGCTCCGGCGGTGTGCGGGAGATGAATTGGGGAGGATCGACCTGTGACGTTGAGGGTTCGGCTCGGTGACCTGCGCGATCATCCGTTGGGGGTGACCGAGGCAGGGTTTCGGGCCGGGTTGACCCAGCAGGAAGCGTTCGCCCGAGGTCGTGGCCCGTTTCCCGGTGATGTCGACAGCGTCCGTTCCGAGCGTGAACTGTTCGTCACCGCCCCGGACGACGAGGTGCTTGCGGTGGCGACGATCACCGGGGTCCGCGAGTATGACGACGAACTCGTCGTCGACGGGGACCTGGTTGCCGATCACGAGCGGGTGGGGACGAGGCTGCTGATCCGGACCTCGGCCGAGAACGTGTTCTCCTGTGCGGATGAGGAATCGGCGTGGGCGGACTCGGTCGAGCGGGCTCGATGGGTCTATGTGCGGGCGTTGGTCGAGGTCGCGACGGTCAAGACGGCGTCCTACGACCGCCGGCTCGCGAGCGCAGATCCCGCCGCCGATCCCGAGGTGACCTTGGCGACTGCCGACGAGGCGATGCAGGTGGTTCCCCGGTACGTGATGATCCACCGCAGCGGAAAGCTGCGTCTCGGTGGGCCGTACGCCGACACCGCGGACTGGGACGGCCACGTCGAACCCTGGACGGACCACGGATACGTCGATTGCCTGCGCCTCGACGACGTCCTGGGCACCAGCGGCGACCTCGACATCGCCGTGATGCGGTCACTCACCTCACGGGTCGCCGCCGCGGAACTCCTCGAGTCATTGGGATGGGACAAGGTCATCCGCCGATTCGTCGACGCCCGCACCACTGCGCGGTAGGCCACCGGGAAGCGCGGTTTGCGCCAGTAACACCGTTTGAACTGCAGTGATGACACGTCCCCGCGCGTCTGTGGTCCACCGAATCGGCTGACGTGATCCTCGCCTCGCCCAACACAGACGAAACCCCAGCCCTGGGAGGGGCTGGGGTTTCGTTATCCCAGGTCAGGCCTGACGAAGTTCCCTGTATGCGAGCGTCCGGGTAGTGATCGTCTCACTGAGGTCGGTGACCGCCGTGGCCGGCGTCGTCGGGGTGGTGGCCTGCGCCGCGACCAGACGCCCGATTCGCCCTGCGGCCTGTTCTGCTCGTTCGGCACGTTCGGCGGCGAGCTGTGCGAGCGCATCCGCGGTGGCGAGTTCGGCCGACAGCTGCGTTACTGCGTCGGCGGCGTCCCGCAACGCCTGGACTGCGTCGGCGATTCGGGCGCACGACGACGCGTAGGTCTGGTCGTCCTCAGGTGCAAGCGCGCCGTTACCGGATTCGCCCGCCGCGGTGATGGCGTCATGCAGTTCTGTGGCCGCAAAGAACCCGGGAGCCGATGTCCCAGATAGCCGCCCGCAGGTCCACGTCGGTGAACAAACCTTCTCGCCACGCGCGGGAATCCTTGATCGTTTCGACGGTCAGGACAGCGTCACTCATGAGTTCGCGCACCTCGTGAGGTGCAGCGGCCAACTGGTTGCCGGTGATCTCGTTGGGCTTTCGTTTGTTCCTGGCTGCACCGATCGCTGTCATGCCGCCCACTGCAGCAACCCCCACGAGGACTGTCGCCGTGGTTGCGCCGGCCAGTGTCCAGAGGGCGCCGGAGTGGTCGGTGAGGTAGCTCGCCTCGACGTCTGCGAAGGCTGCCAGCGCAACCGTTGCCCTGGCGAACAGCAGCGGGATCGCCGTCAGAATGGCTCCGCCGATCGAGAGAACGACGACGCCGAGCAACGCACTCATCAGCCCGTCTTCCGCTGGGCGGGCCGGCGGCGGTTCGGATTCCTTCAGAACGACCGTGGCCCAGTCCAGGGAGGTCGCCGCGATGCTGTCGTCTTCATTCGTCCTCTTCCTCCTCCGTGTCCTCGCTGCGCCATCACGCGGTCAGATACCTGCAGTCGGCTCTCTTCTCTGTCCAGCCTCAACTTCTGGATGCCCGCAGCACCAGCAGCTATCACCATGACGGCAGCCATGAACACAATCGCAACGGTCGCGCCGAGGTCGTCCGTCGTTGTCTCCGGTGAGCGTTCACCAATACTCATGCTGGCCACCAGGAGCAGCACGCCGACCTGGGCAATGGATCCGCCCAAGAGCCACACGAGTCCAACCAACAGCGGCGGCATCCAGTGACGGCGGCCGGGGCGGCCGGACGCGGCCCGCAGTTCGTTGTCCAGCGACCATGCGCGGCGTTTCGAGTACAAGCTCGCGACCGCGAAGCCTGTTCCGACTAACACCGTTATGCCGAAGAAGACGAGGATAGTCGTAGCGGATAGTCGTGCGCCGAAAAGCCCTGCCACCCCGGAATAGAGGAACAGCAGGCCGTAGAGGGCGACGAGCGACATGGCTGCGACCGTCGCCTGGTTCTTGGATCGATCCCCGTCGCTCCAGCTCCGCACGACCCCCCGCAGCGGATACAGTGCCCCGCCCAGAAACGCCACCCCCAAGGCGAGCATTGCAACGATCAGCATTCTTGTCTCCTCCCTACCAAGACCGGGCATGAGTTGCCCGGTGGGCAATGTAGCGCGGCATACCCACATGTCTGGGTCATGCCGACTTCTGATGCAGGCCAATGTGGTCGAGACCCCCACCGGCAGCGATTCCTGCGAGACGCTGCAGCTGCTCGCCCATGCTGCGGCTGCCGGCCAGCGGAGTGCGGGCGTGCGGCCATACGGCGGTGACGATCCGGCTGTAGTCCCGCCCCGCCAGCACGACGACGCCCGGGGGGCAAACCGCTGGGGCGAATCCCGATCAACGAGCTGGTGGCGGCTCGTCGATATCGCGTTTACCAGTGCAGACGACACGTCCCCTGACGTGCCGCAGCGGCGAGCTCCTCGGCGTAGCGGGGCTCGAAAGTCGGATTGAGTCCGTTCGCTGCCCAGTAGTCGGGCTCAGGGTGCGCAGAGCCGATGATTCCGCCGGCGATACAGGCGATGGAGTCGGAGTCGCCGTTGCTCGTCGAGGCCCAGGCGAGGGCCTGGGGGCTGGTCAGCGAGGGAGCGTCGCCGCCCGAGGCGGTTGCCATGTCGGCGACCAGGAGAGCGAGGGCTGCAGCGCTGGCCGATTCCCAGCCTTCACCGATGCCGGCGCACGGGTCGCCGTAGCTGGCCGGCTCGAGATCCTGCAGTCGGTCCCGGCTGTCCGCGGAGCGCATCAGCGCGTCGGCCACGTCGTCATTCAAGCCATCTACCAGGAACGATGACACGTCCCCCGCGATCGGGGCGAGGACATCCTGCAGGTAGCGGTCCTCGGTCCAGGTGCTGGTGCCGTTGTGGATCTGCGCGGCAGTCGTGAGGGCATGTTCGAGGAACCGGCCGCGCTGGGCCGGGGCGTGGCGGGTGGCGTCGGCGAGCAGCAACGCGGGCACTACGGCCCGGGGGTGCTTGTGGGTGATCACAGCCTGCAGGGCGGTCAGACCCAACCAGTACGGGTCGGGAGCGAATGCGGTGGGGACCAGGCGCATCACTGCCCCGCAGCCGGCGGATTCGACGGCGCCGTCGGTGTCGTACCAGCGGGCACCGGCACGCAGGTTGCGCAGCGACGTCATGCAGGTGCGGCCCGGCGCCCGGGTGTTGTCCGGGTCGACCTGCCACACCAAGAACTGCCGGATGAGGGCTCCGGTAACCGTCTCGACGTCGTCGAAATCGGTGACCTCAGCCAGAGCACGGTGAACGGCGAGAGTCATCTGCGTATCATCGGACACCGTCCAGGTGCCGACCGGTGGAGCGACCGGGTAGGCGGGCATCCTTGTGTAGCTGGTGAATTCGACCTGGTATCCCCAGGCGTCACCGGCGGCCAGGCCGGTCAGGGCGTTTCCGTAGCGGGCGAGCAGTGCGGTGTCGCTGCCAGCGGCAGGTGCGGTCATGGGGTCTCCCCACGGGAGAGGGCGACCGCCGCGGAGCGGATGGTGACGATGTCCATCAGGTCCAGGTCGGCGACGCGCCCGAGGTAGTCGGCGATCGCGTCGGGGGTCATGCCTTCGTCGAGGTGCCGGCGGATCTCGTCGAGTTGCTCGTCGTTGAGTGCGGCCATGATGATGGTCCTTCCCTCGTCGCCCCTTCAGGAGGGGACGTGTCATATTACCTGGTAGGTGTGGGTTTACGCGGCCTTGGTCGCGGAGCCGCCGGTGCCGCCGTCGGCTTCGGCGACCAGGTCTTCGGCGACCATGTACACCGTCGGCCGGCCGCTGATGCCGTGATGATCGACCTTCACGCAGCGCAGATGGGTACCCATCGGGAGAACCACCTCGTCCTCGGAGGAGTAGCTCGAGATCGACTTGACCGGAAGCCCGTCCCGAGTGCGGACGACCATCATGTACGGCGGGTGGCCGGCGAAGTTGTGCGCCGTGCCGTGGCTCGTGGAGAAGCTGGTGACCTTGCCGATCTCCATCCGCGACCCGACGGTGAAGGCCGAGTCGATGTACTCCTCGGTGGTGCCCTTCCACCCGCTCGGGACCTGGGTGCCGCGAACCAGTGTCATCGGTTGTTTGTTCGGGTTGTGCCCGCGGAACTTGTCGAATGCCGAGTCCAGCTGGGACACCACGGTCTTGATGTGTCCGGACGGGTTCGCGTCGCGGCCGGTGATGGCGGCGTTGATCGAGCGGTAGCTGCCGCCGGTGTAGGTGGTCAGTGCGCTGCGTTCCTTGTAGCTGAGCACCTTCTGCACAAATTCCGCGTTCGAGGTGGTCAGCGCGCCGATGTTCGAGGTCTGCACGTGCCCGCCGGGTCCGGTCTGGAATCCCCAGGCCTTCAGGTCGCCGGCCCGCTGCGCGATCACGGCGTAGTCGTCAGCGGTTTCCTGGCCGTAGGCGCGGATTCCGCTGCGCCACAAGCTGGCGTGCTTGTCGGCGCCGAGACTCTGCGGTGGGATGTCGTGGTCGAAGTGCGGGATGGTGCCCCCTCCGACCGTCTGGGTTCCCAGTGCGCGCCGGTGTGCCTTGGCGTATGCCGCGTCCGCCTCGGCCTTGGTTGCGCCGACGGCAAGTGCCTTCACACGGGCCTGCTCGCCGGCCTCGACCGCGGCCTTCTCCTGCATCGCACGACGGTGCCGCTTGATGCCGTCGTGGATGTCCGCGCGGACGGGGCCGCCGCCGACCGAGTCGGTCAGCTTGTCCCGCGCCTCGGCCATCTCCTCGTCGATCGTCGCCTGTTGAGCGGACGGTGTGGAGGCGTAGCCGTCGACTGCTCGGCGAGCCACGACGAGGGCGACGTCCCCCTTCATCGCGTGGGCTTGCTTCTGCATCTCCGTGGCGTTCGCGGGCAACGGATCGGGCCCGGTCATGACGGGGATGCGGTTGGCCTTGGCCAGGGCATCGTTCTTGCCGTGTGCCTGGGCAACCGGGTGGTAGGCGTCGCCCTTGCGTTGCAAGATGACGAAGTCCGAGGCTCCGCGCCGGTAGATGGCGGTACCGCCGTCGAGGAGACGCCCCTCGACTTCGGAGACACCGGATCCGGTTTCCATCGCGATGGTGCCGGCGTTGTAGATGCTCGTGTCCCGGGGAGCCGACGCCAGGGCGGGCTGGCCACCCTCGGAGAGCGCCTGCGCCGCTTCAGCTGCGGCGCGGCGGTTGAGCGATCGGGCGATCGCATCGACCTCGTCATCCGAGAGCGACGCATAATACGCATCACGCTCGGCGCCACTGGCCATGTCGTCGCGCATCCCGAACTTCGCCGCTGCCAGATCTTCCCGGGCCTCGACCTGCCGGCGCTTGGCGTCGATATGCGCCTGCTTGGCGTCGTCGAGCTCCTTCTGCTTCGCTGCGACATCGAACGATGAACCGGTGCCGTCCTCGACAGCCTTCTTTGCCTTCCTCAGTCGGGCCCGAATCCGGTTGACCGCCTTGCGGGCTTCCTCGGCCTCCGCGTCGGCGTCGGCGACGCGTTGCTCGGCCTCATCGAGAGCGGCCTGCGTCGAAGTGATCTGCGAGCCGGCCAGCTTCGCGCGCTCGGCCTCAGCATGGGCGATCAGCAGTTTTGCCGACGGCGGGTTCGCGTGCACACTCGGCATCGGAGTGTCCCCCAGCACCGACTGGTCGATACCCAACGCCGCCATCAGCTCCGACAGGATGCTCGGTGGTGCCGACTGCACCGCGGCCGCTGTCTCGACCATCCCTTGCTCTTTCAGGTGGTCGACTACCTTCTTGCGGGCGTTGCGGCCGTGCCGGCGGTTCGCGTTCGCTTTCGCTGCGGCACTGTAACTACCGCACCCCGGGCACCGGCGGGCTCCGTGTGATTTCGAGCGACACATGAGCGCAGAGTACTGCGGAGATGACATGTCCCCTCCCCCCTGGGTCGATATGTCGGAAACTGATCGCTAGGCGTGCGAGAACCGGACGGCAGGACCACGTGGTGATGTCTATGGGTTCACTGCTGTTGGTCCGGCTTCTTCGGGTCGAACTTCAGATCGATTCGCCCGTCCGGGTATACGGTCAGGTCCATTCGTCCATCGCCGCGGAGCACGGTCGGCCCATGTTCGTCGAAGTTCGCTTCGGCGTTGGTGGTGTTGTCGAACCACTGAAGGAAGTCGGCGATCGAGCCGATCTTGGCGACGCGCTGATGCAGGGCTGCCTGGTCGTGACCCGGCACGAAGGGTGCTCCGTGGACTTCTGTGCCGCAGCCGCACAGGCATGGTCGCCCGAACCCGGGGGTGCTGTCGTCGATGTAGGGCCAGGACTTCAAACCCGGGGAACGCTGGGTTGCACCCGACCAAATGCCGTAGCCGATCAACGATCGAAACGCCCCCACCATCACTCAGGACGGCGGGGGCGTAGTCGGCATTGAATGCCCGAAGTGCGTTATGCAGAAAGCGGCAGCACCTCGATGAACGTCACTAAGTCGCGAGGAAGGTACGTCTGCCGCACGCCAGTAGGCGAAGTCAGATACTTTGTCCCGACCCCGAGAAGCCCGATCTGCTGGAGTCGCGGCACCAACTGCTCAGGCACGGGACCTGATGGATTAGCCCGCAAGGCCAGCTGTTGCTCCGGGGTGAGCCAGGACCAGGCAATGGTGTGGTCATCGTTCATGATGCGCACCCTAACGGGCATGACCGACAGAAAACCCTGAGTGGTCACGCCAGCGGATGCGGTGCGGGCTCCGACCAGTCATTTTTCGGCAACCAGTACTTACGGGGATTCGGGGAAGCCCTGTACCGCCCAATCGGCGCGTAGGAGTCTTCACCGAACTGAGGCGGCTCGCCCCACCTTCCGTCCCACCACGGAATGGATGACGCACCAATCTGCGCGTCATCGCTCCAATCCTTCATCCCAGATATCCACAAGATGACGTTGATGAACTTGCGGCAGTCACGCAGGTCATCGGTCCACGCACGAGTTGGCGTTCGGTGATCTCGATTGTCTTCTTGTTCTGGCTCGCCCACTCCCCCGTAGTTGTGTAGTCGTCGTAGCGAACAAACCGCATCACTCGATTGGGTCTCTCGCCGTCAATCGACTCGATCTTGAGCATGTGCGCCAGGTCGTTCCGGTACGGGCCGGCTCCCTTGTACGTGGCAGCGATCATCTCGGGCATCGCGACATTCACGTGTGTCGGCACAGTTTCTTGAACGCATCAAGGATCTTGCTGTCCGGGTTCCGCTTGGTGAACTCCTGCCGCTCCTCGTCCGAAAGGTGCCCATAGACGTAGAACTGCATCGAATCCTGTAACTCGGTGTACGCGCCCATGAATTGGAGTACGTGCCGTTCCATTGACATCTCGCTCATCGGCAGATTCTGACAGGCGAGACCGACACAGGCGGCCCGTCCCCCCGAACCCCTGGAACCCGTACACAACTGGAGTTATGCCCCGGCCGGCTTCCCTCCGGACCGGGGTATTGCCAGCATAGCAGCAAAGTCGAACATATGTGCGAAGATCAGTTGGTGAGATCCACCGAACCCGCCCCTGACCAGTGCCCCAACGGTCATGATTTGATCGGCGGAACGTGCCTGGTCGGGTGGGAGGTCTGCGGCTGTGCCAACGCCGGGCACGGCGGGCACCGCACGTTCTTCTGTCGAGCATGCGGCACCACAGTCCGGATACCACCGTGCGTCGGCCCCGAACCTCAAGCAGACCGGTGGGCAACTCCAGACAAGTTCGATCGCTGACAGATCAGGGTGAGCCGCGGTCCGCCAGCCTCCGGTCCGCGCACAGAACGCGGGCTCGTCATCGTAACTGCAACCGCAGCAGCAACTCCTGCGAATCCCGACACGCAGTGGCCTTACACCCTTTGCCGCGTAGTGCGCCCGTCGCCGGCGGTTTCAGGTCGACGATGGCCGGGGTCGGTTCGCGGTGGGCGTTTGTAATCAGAGAACAGCCGAGAGTGAATTTCCTCGGTGATACTCACCCGGCGGGGATCAGCAGCGCTCGTCATCGCATCGTTTCCTCTCGACTTTGACACGCAGCGAAGGGGACGTGTCATTTCCCCAGTTCAAACGAATGATCACCGGCTCCAGTTCGTCCCATGAAGGGCTGTGCTGGGCCGATCGACAAGGCATAGGAAGCGCCCCAGCTGGTAACCAGACTGGGGCGCTTCCGGCGCGCTCAGGTGCCAAGGGGAGGCTAGAGCGGCCATTGCGGGCTCGGGGGGGGAGGGTCCCGCAACGCCTACAGAACACGAAGCTGCCACCGATTTCAACACAAGTTGTTACTCGTGTGACTGGATCACGTTGAGGTCATTGCCAATACCCGTGACCGCGCCTCCATGTAGCGGGCGAGGAGGGTGAGCATCTCGGCATCGGGGTGGGCCAGTTCGGGCAGGTCTTTCGCACTGACGATCTGGGTATCGAGAGCTGCGATCTGCCGGCGGCATTCCTCGATCGACTCCGGGGTAACTCGGTCCGCGTCCAGGCGGTCGGTGAGGTGCCGGATCGAACCGCCGAGGCTGAGACCAGGATTCCGGGTGGTGTTGTCGTTTCGGCGGGCCGCGACCATTTGCCACCATTCGTCCAGCTCAGCCACAAGTGCCGGCTCGTCACCGACGGCACGCAGTGCACGATCGACGGCCGCGGCGTCGGTGATCTCCCCGTCCAAACATCCTGCTCGGGTCAGGATTTGCCCGAGTTGGTGGTTGGCGAGTTCGTCTCCGCGACTCCACCAGAACGACACCATGACAAGTACCTGCCCCGACCGGTTGGACTCCCCCATCGCCTCTCCCCTTTCGCTGACGACTGGTCTACCTCACCACGGCTCTGCTTGCGGCCCGGCCGCAGGTTCATGCTGGTCGGGCCGCCGCCGACTGCGTTGCCGCGCACATCGGGCAGCGTGTGGTGTCATCGATGATCCACCCGTTGGTCTGCGCGAAGCTGCACGCGTCGGATTGGCCGGCCACTGCGGCGGTGAACCGGTGCTCGCACAGATCGCAACGGATCGTCCAACCATGCCTTCCGGCGGATCGCGTCAGTGTTTGAACAGCCATGTTTCCCCCACGCTTTCACGAACTGTGCCCTCAGCATGGCACACATCAACTTCGCGGGGGGAAGTCAGGATCGGCTCTCTCCGCGCTTCACAAGTCGAAGAGAGACCTTCCAACACAACACCATCCCGGCCGGGCGTGCAAGCTGTGCCCGCGGGGCGGTGAATGTGAAGAGTCTGTGCGCGATAGTGGCCTAGAAGGAGCTGCCACCGGGGAATGTGCCGATTCCGAGCAGGTAGAAGATCCACATGAAGAGCGGCATGAGTGTTCCCTTCACGAACAGCGTTGGCACCGGTCCGTGTAACCGATGAGCGTCGTTGCGTTCGTGTCGTTCTCCATTGAGTTCTATCGGCTGGGTGGGTCCGGGTGTGTTTCGGGAATCCCTGTCAGTCGGTCGCGTGTGCAATTCGTCCTGAGATCTCGGACAACACGTGTTCGGCGCGGTCCTGGGCAAGCTCGGCGCGGCGGGTAAGCCAGGTGCGGATCGGCCTGAAGGAATGAAGTACCGACCGGAGGATCTGCATGACAGCGGGGAACACAGCTCCGCACAGAGCGATTACGGCGAGGTTTCGGAGGACCGGTAAATCGAGGTCATCGCCCAACGTAATGAGAACCCCTGCAATCAGTATGAAGAGAGCCATCTCGATTCCCAGCAGCCCACCGACGAAGAACGCCTCACTCCCCTTTTGCCTCATTACACGACAAAGAATCTTTCTGTCGGCGCGCCTCAGGCGAAGGTCGCGGTTTCTCAGCGCGCTCAAGCATTGTTCGTCGATAGGGAGTTCACGTTGGACTGCATCGGCGTTGAGGGTCATCTGAGACTCCTTCGTGTCGTTGTTGATGTTTCGGCTGGTCATCGGGTGCACTCGCGGCGTGCTGCGTCGACGTCGCCGGCGGTGACGGCCAGGTGGTATTTGGCGGCGACTGCCAGGTATTTCTGCGCGTATTCGCACCTGAATGCGGTGTTCGGGGGTAGCCAGGTGTCCGGCCCCTGGTCTGATTTCGCCTGGTTCGCTTTGCCCTCGGATGCGAGCAAGTTCGAGGCGGTATCGTTAGCGAAGGCGAGGCGTTGTTCCGGGGTCCAGGTGGCGGCTCCGGCTCGCCATCCTCTTGAGAGGGGATAGATGTGATCGACCTGCACAGCGGAGGGCTTCTCGGTCGAGAACGCGATCGTGGTACCGGTGTAGGGGTCGTTGATTGTGCCCGAGATGACCTTGCAGTCATGGGTGTTCGGCTTGTATCGCACGTCGATCAACTGGGTTCTGAGGATTTCGTTGCGGGTGTCGCAGCCGTTGTGTGAGTCCGGGCCGGTGTAGTTGTCGGTCCAGGATGGGCCGAAGACGCAGCCGTTCCCTTTGCCGCAGTCTCGGTCGTATCCGGGCACTGTGGGAAGTTCGTCGACAACGGTCAGCGCGGCAATCAGCTGGTCGAGGCCTGGTGCGGCATCTGCTGTGGCAGGTGCAGGTTCTTCGGTGTCGGCCACCGTGAAGACGTCAGCCAAGGTGGTGTTCATGTCTGTGACGACGGCAAGCACGCTCTGCTGGCCGACGAGCGCGAGCACCGCAGCGGCCAGAATGGAGCCGCCGGCCAAAGCCCGGAACTTGTTCGCCATCAGTTCTCCTCAGTTGGTCGCTGCCGCGCCGTCGGTGAACAGGCCCAGCTGGTTCCGGCGCAGCTGCGTTCGTGTGAGCGTGCCGGTGCCGAGCGCGGCTGGGCGGAGGCCGACATGAAACTGGCAGGGGTTGTGCGGACAGGCGAACACCGCGAGCCCTTTGGCACCGTGGTGGCGCTGTTTACGGACCTTCTTGGCGTCGCCGCGAGCCAGGTAGCCGCGCTGTCGGCACTGTGCGCACCAGACCCACCGTGCGGCGGGATTGTGTGATCGGTGGGTAGTCATGACAGTTCGCCTCTCTACGTGCAGATTCGGTATCGGAGGCAGGTCACGCGGCCCGGCCTATTTGCAGGTTGAGCCAGTCGGACAGCCACTTGATGGCGCTGCGGCCGGCGTTGTCCACGACTAGGTTTCCGTAGTCGGTGTGTGCACCGGAGGCGAAGAAGCTCGCGGCGTTCAGTCCTTCTCCGACCAGGGCGGCGAGGTCGTCTGCGCCCTGGGAACTGGCCATCGTGGTCAACGATCCGGTCAGGCCGGGCAGGTCGACGTTCTGTGCCTGGGTGGTGATCGCATTGGAGGCAGTGTTCGACTTTTTGCCCAGGAGTGCCACGTCGGTCTTGGTAGCTTTCCCGCTGAGCATGTTCACCGCCACGGAGGCGAGGTCGAGACCGACCGGCAGCAGTCCGGTCATCGCCGCTCCGGCACCGAGCGGATCCGGTATCTGCCCAGGGGGCGGGAGCAGCTTTTCGACGGCCGCCCAGGCGATTTCCTGGATCTGTCCGACCAGGTTGGCAAGCCGGACGATGTCGACGTTCCCCAGGATCGAGGTCACCAGTGCGGCGATCTGCGTGTACCCGGTCGGATCGGGAATGACAGAGAGGATCTGGGAGACCCACCGCAGGTCGACACCCGCGGCCAGCCGGACCAACGGCGAGAAAAGATTGTTCAGTTCCCCCGCGATCTGGTGTGCCCCGCGCGCGTCGAGGGCGGCGACCTTCTGCGGGAGCAGGGTCAGGTTGCGGAGGATTGCGGGGAGGTCGAGGGCGGTCACGTTCGTCACCACATTGAGCGCCTGGCCGACGACGACGCTCGGTTTGAGCACCGACAGCACACTCGATGCGGACGAGAGCGCGTCGGCGGGCGTGGCGGCCAGCGGTGCTACCTGGGTGCTCAGTGTCCCTGCCGCGGTCGACAATGCGGTCGCGTCCGGCGAGGCGGACGGCAGGGTGGTGGTCCCCGATTGCACCAGCGACGACGCAGTGTCCGCGAGTTTCGCTGCGGCGGTCAGTGCGCTTGACAGATCCGCTTGCGAGGCGACGCCGAGGACCTGTCCGGCGGCGTGCTCAGCCGTGCCGGGCGCTGCGGTGGTCAATTGTGTGGTGGCTGCGGAGTTCGCGGCGCCGCTCGCAATCAGATCGGCCACCGGTGTGAGCGTGTTCATCAGCGAGGTGGCGGACTTCGCGACCTGGGCGACGTCGATCGTGCTCGCGCTGCTCTGCCGCGCCAACGACGTGGTGTTCGCGCCGATCCCGGGTAGGTCAGCCTTGGAGAAGTCCGAGGTCAATGCGGTAGCGACGGTGGAATTCCCACCTGCCGCGGCAGCATCGGCACCGGTGCTCGGCGACTTGCTCAGGATGGAGCCGAGCGATCCGAGCAGGGGGTTCGAGCCCTTCTGGATCGAGCAATACAGGTCCTTGCCGGAGTAGCAGATGGAGGCGACGCGCCCCGAGAGCTTGCCCATCCCCTGCGGGCGCGGGTCGGCAATGCCGGTCCCGGTCGAGCGCGGACCGACGACAGCGGCACCTTTGGTGCCGGCACCGGGGTCGGCCAACAGCCCGACTGCGAGTACTCGCTCGGGTGGGATGGGGCCGTTGCCGTTGCCGATGGCGGAGGCCAGGTCCCCGGCAGCGTCCGCGCCCTGGGAATAGCCGGTGATCGTGAACTTCGTTCGCGCGCACCTGCTTGCCTCTTCGGACAGCACGTTACCGGCCTTCGCGCGTGCGTCGGACTTGCTGTCGGCGTAGGTGTGGCCATTGTCGAACGCGCGGGCCATGTACGGCAGGGTGTAGACCTCGGCCCGGTCACCCTGGGTGGTCTTGATGGCGTCGGCGATCGGTTTGAGCATCCCCACCGGCACCGAAGGGTCCGCGGTCTCGTTGGTTTCCCAGGTTCCGGGGATGAACAGGTTGTATGTGGCGGCGCACCCCGCCGGGTCTGCGTGTGCGACGGCAGGGGCGGTCAGCGCGGCCGTTCCGGTGGCGACCGCCGCGGTCACCAGTGCGGCGAGTACGCGGCGAGCGGTCGGACGTGTGGCAGGCATCGACACCTCATCTACCCGGCGGACAAGTGGTGGTTCACCTGCCGGTAGGCAGTACCGCTTGTCCCAGCCGGCCATGCCCACGTCGAGGTGAGGGGCACAGTGTCGTGAGTTGGCGCGAAAATCTCTAGCAGCCCTGTGGATAACTCAGTTTGCCCAGCCTGGGAGGCCGCGGCTGGATGTTAGATCCAGTCGATGTGGACGGAGTCGATGTGGTCGAAGTGGAATCCGAACTGGTCGCTGTACTTGTCGAAGCCCTTGTTCTCGGGGTAGTCGAGGGTGGCGTGCCGCTCGAGCAGCGCGACGACCCGCGCGTGATCGTCGTTGGCCAGTGCGGCGGCGAGTTCGCGGGACTCGTCGCTGGTGAACGGTGTGTCCGAGTTCGCGAAATCCAGGGTCCGGACCCGGTAGTCGTATCCCTCGTCGGCGCCGTTGCGGACCATGACACCACCCTTGACCCGGATGACGGCCTTCTTCGGGGTCCCGTCCGGGCGCAGCACTCCGGCGCGTTTCATGATGTCCTCGGCCTTGACGTTCTTGAGTTTCTTACTGGCGTCGGCGCGCAACTCGTTCGTCTCGCCGGACCGGTACCGGGAGACCGCGGAGCGGGACCGCCCGATCTTCGCCGCCACCGCGTCGACTCCGCCGAGGCGTTCGATCGCCGCACGCCGTTGCGCACGCTCGAGAACATCGGCATGCGGAATGCGGCCCTGTTGCGCCCACCGGCGCAACGTGCGCGCCGACGGCGGTGTGCGGCCGGCATCGATCGCCGCCTGCCGAAGGCCCTCGTTGCCGAGTTCCTTGCGCAGCTGCTTGACCGAGACCTTGCTGGTCAGTCCGGCCAGCCCCCCACTTTTGACCTGCTTCGACTTCTCCACACCGCTGGTCGCGGCGTTGGCAACGGAAACCTTGAGGCCGTCGAGACCGACCGCCTCCTGCGCCGGCTTCTTGGTGCGCGGCTTCGGAAGATGCAGGGCCATCAGAGCACCCCCTCCCCTTCGACGTCGTCGGCGTCCTCGTTGTCGGCGAAGGCCGCCTTGATCGCGAGGTTCACATCGTGCACGTCCTGGGCCGACGTGAAGGCGGACAGGAGTGTGTCGGTGAGGACCACGTCCTTCTCCACCGACATCTTCCCCAACGCCGCGCTTTCGTCGGCGATGTCCTCACCGTCGGCCAGCAGGTATACCCAGGAGTCGGTGACGGTGCGGACCGGCCAGCGGCCGTGTTCGCGGGCGATCCGCATCGCCACCCGGCGGCCGCGCCACCGGCAGTGCGCGAT
>NZ_LTCZ01000246.1:22054-35211 GCF_001583455.1 Rhodococcus sp. LB1
CACATGTCCGGGTTGACCATCCGCCCGATGTAGCCCTTGTAGCAGGAGCCGATGAACCGTTTCGTCGCCACGTCCTCGGTGTCCACCGCGGCCTTGCGGGCCTCGCGGAGGATCTTCGCCCACTTGTGATGTCGAGGTCGTCGAGATCGGCACCGATCCCCCCATCCGCGACCGGTGAGCACAACCCGTCGAGGCTCACGGAGGTGACCCACGTCTGCACCGGCTGGTCCGCGAGCATATGCGGATGCGGCAACGGGAGTTTTTCGGGCAGTGACAGTGTCTGCGCGGGCGGCAGGGTGATCCGCCACAGTCCGAACGGGGAACCCTTGTCCCCTACCGCCGCCGCGTCCGCCGCCCCACCGGTCAGGTGTTGGGGTTGCCCGTAGCCGAATTCGAGCATGCCGACCGAGGCCAGGTACGCGGCCCGTTGGTCGATCGACACCAACCGGCTCGTGCCGTCCAGGTCCTCCGCGTCCGGCACTCGGGTCCAACCCACAGCGGGTTCGAGGTCGCCGCGCGGGGCGCCGTCGAGCGGCGGCACCGGTCCGGCGGGTCGTCACCACGATGCCCTTGCCCGATCGGGTGCGTTCGCGCTTGATCTTGTCGAGGATCGCGGCGCCGGTGCGGGCCGGCGTCGGGCCGGGGAGCACGCCGAGGTGTTTCGCGGACCACGCCAGCCGGCGACCGAGTTCACGCGCGGCCGGCAGGTCGTCGTCGGGGAGATACGTTCCGGCGGTGGGCGAGCCGAGGATCCCCATCTCGCCGACCCGGTTGTTCCAGCCGAAGTCCTTGTTCCAATAGGTCCATACGTACGGCTCGATCACCACATCGACCATCGAGGTGAAGTTCCCGATCGAGCGGGACAGGTGCACCACGTGTCCGGGATCGCCACGCAGCTCCCATCCTGCGTTGAGCATCGGGGTGAGGGTGGCGTGCAGGACGGCGGTCAGGTCGGACGCGGCGCGGGTGCGCAGCGCTTCCATGTCGTCGAAGTCGTCTTCGCTGCCCGGGTCGATCACCCACCCCAATGCCTCGCAAGCGACCTGGCCGACGATCCACACCTGCGGTGGCGCACCCAACGGTTTCAGGGCGGCCCAGCGAATCAGTTTGTCGAGTTTCTCGACCGAGTCGACCGGGCCGGTCAGCTCCCGTCCGGACGGCGTGTGCGGTGCCCGCGGCGGTCACGATCAGGGCGTGCCCGTCGGCGTCCTCCCCCACCGGCAACGACTCCCACACCGGAGTCGGCGTTGCAGCCGACTCGGCTGCATCGTCGGCAACACCGGCGTCCGTTGCGTCCGCCTCCGATGTTGCTTCGTCGCCGTCCTCCTGGAGCGCAACGTCGGCTTCTGTTGCGTCCACAACGGGTGAGTGTTGCAACGCAACGTCGGTTTCGGTGGTCGTTGTTGCCGCACCGACGTCCGTCGGCACCTCCTCCTCGTCCGCCTCGCCGGCGGTCAGGTCAAAGAGCGCGAACTGATCGTCGCCGCTCTTGCCCGGGCGGGACATCAGCGTGCCCCCACCAACGTGTACTGCTGGTCGGGCGTTGCCGCATTGCGGTTATCGGTTGCGTCGTCGACCTCGGGCAGCGGCGGGGTTCGGAATCCGGCCTCCACAGCGCGTTGCTCGACCTTGACGAAGCGGCGCATTGCGGTGGATGCCGCCTTGGCCCGGGTAATCGTCGCGATTTCCGCGTAGCTGAGGTTCTCGGTGATCCGGAGACGCGCTGTCTCCTTGACGACGGGCTCGAAGTCGCACGAGTCGATGAAGTCGAGGAGATTCTCGATGGTCTGCTCCTCGTCCGGCAACACGTAGATCTCCTGGGAGCCCTCGTCCAGCGCATTGCCTGCAACGCCCCACTCCCCCAGGTCCGCAACGTCGGCAACGTCGGCAACGATCGGTTCGGGGACCTGCGCAACAGGCTGCGTGTCGGTCGCAATGGTGGTCTGGTCCTCGACCGACAGTTCGGCATCGACCGATGTCGCTAGCGCCGCCGGGTCGCCAGCCTCAGCAATCGGCGAGTACGCAACGGCCGATGCCTGCGCAACGTCGTGGTCGCGCGCAATGGATTCTGCTCGGTAGCGCACCGAGGCAGGATTGTGGACGGTCTCCACGTTGCGCTCAGGGGTGTTGTCGGCGATTGCGGGCACCAGCCGGGCGGCGTTGACGACCTCTGCGTATTCGCTGTGGGCGGTGCCGATTGCCTTGATGAGGATGCCCACACCGTGGGTGAAGGCCAGAACCAACAGGGGCGGGATGATCGCAATGAGAGCGGCCCCGGTGGGTGCGAGCGGTATGTAGCCTAAGTCGATGCCGGCCGCAACGTTGCGTGCGGAGATCTCGGCCGCCTTGTACGCATGGACGGCGTTGCCGATCACACTGATCAGTACGACGGCGATCGCAAGTCCCAGAAAGAACCTTTTGCCTGCCGAGCTGCCGCTGATCTTGCTGAGTGCAACGACGGCAATCGTTGCGCCGAAGATTGCGCCGTCGACGATCGCGGGGAAGATCCAGGTGAGCCAGTACGGCAGGGTGGCCTGCAACGCGAGGTCGCGAAGCACTGCGAAGGACAGTACGAAGGCACCTGCCGTGATGCCCACCGCAATAAGGATCGCAACGACCAGGGCCGCGATCAGGGCGCGGAGCTGGATTCGTGCAGCCTTGAGATTAAGGTCATTCATAGATCGGGGTTTCCTTCCACGGGGTCCCGGTCGATGAGGCCCCGCCGGCTAGGCCCCGGCGGGGTCTCTCTCGTTGCGGCCGTTGCGGCCGTTGCTACGCAATGCTGTTTGTGCTGGCAGGCGCCATATTCTCTTCTGCGCAACGTTGCGCCATATAGCCCATATGGTGGATGCCCGCCCATAGGGGTTATATGGCGATCTCGTCAGCGGGCGCAGGGAAAGGCTCGCCGTTGTTGTACTGGGTTTCGAGCTTGGTGCATAGCTGGTCGATCGCGGTGCGGATGAACACCTGCTGGCTCTTGATCCCAGTCCGGGGGCGGGTGTGTTCGAGTGCGGCGACCATGCGGTCCTTCAGCTCTTCTTCCAGCGACAGCAGGATGTCGGTGGTTTGAGCCTTGCGTTTCTTCTCTGTTGCCGGTTTCACCGGCGTCGATGCGGCTTTGCGTTGCCGCGGCGTTGCAGGCGCTGTTGCGGAGCGAGCGACTGTTGCGGGCGCGTCAGACGACGTTGCGGGCGACTCCGATGCAACGGCCTCTGGTGTTGCGGTCGTCGTTGCCGCGGGCTGAGCGAACGGGGTGCGCGTACTACGAGGCACGGGTCGGGCAGGTTGGGGAATCTTGCTCATCAGAGGGCCACCTTCTCCAGGATCTCGATGAAGTTGTTATGGAGGTTGCGGGACCAGACCGGATTGGAGGGGTGTTCGTCGAAACCCATGCCGACGTTGGTCAGCTTGGAGATATCCCCCCTGTGCATGATCGGGTCGCCAAGCAGGGCGATACCGTCCGCGGCCCCGTACTCCTTGAGGTAGTCGATGACCTCCGCGTGATCTTTGCGACGGCCGTCAAGTTTGTTGACGACAATCCCCGCGATTGGGAGGACCTTGTCCATGTACTCGGCCAGGTCTTCGAGAGCTGTCTGAAGCGAATTAAGGCCGTCGACCGCATCGTGTTCCGGGTTGACGACGATCAGGAGATTGTCGGCGGCGTACAGGGCGCTCCGGGAAACAAGGTCAATCGCCGGACGGCAGTCGATCAGGATGTGCTCGTAGTCGCCGGACACCGGCTTGAGAGCACGGGCGAAGGACATCTCTCCCCCGGGCTTGGTGCCGAGCTGGTCCGAGACCGCTTGAAGTTCAGCGAAGCCCGACGGCACGACGTGAATCTCTTCCCGTCGCGCGGCGACGATCGCGTCCCGCATCGGCAGATCCGTCTGACGGTCGAGAACATCCGCGAGCGAATGCGGCGACGGCTCAGCTGTCGTGTAGCCGGTGAGGTGCTTCGTGGAGTTGCCCTGCATGTCCGCGTCAACCAGCAGGACGGTCCGGCCGGTTGCGGCAGCGGCATGCGCGAGCCCGCCGGCGACCGCCGTCTTTCCCACGCCACCCTTGAGGTTTGCGATCGCAGTGATCGTCATGGCCCTCCCTCTCTCCCATATGGGAACTAATATAAGCTTATATTAGCTTATAACTACCGCCCATATATTCAGTTCGCTTCGGTTGGCTAGTCAGATGGTATGTACCGCAAGGGCATATAACCAGCAGTGACATGCGGTTATCTAAGGAAATCTCAGATCACGTCTGCTATCCGAATCTCATATAGAAGAAGCTGACCTGGGGTGCACTCTGCTCATCGAATATCTTCTAATGTTGCGTAACACCAGGTCAGCTACTATTCCAGAAGCTGCCAAGAGCCTTGCAGGGGTCAGTTCGGCCGGAAATTTTCCTACGCAGGGTCGTTCCAGGCGCAGGTTTCGACAAGCATCGGAGGCCTGACCACTCCCGTGGGGGAGGGGCGAAAACATATTGCCCGGGTCCAGCAACTTTCACGACTTCCCGGAACTCAGCATGTCTTTCTTGGACTGCTTCCCATGGAAACGGGCCTACGAACGGATCTCAGCGTCGGACGGAGACATTTTTGCGGGAGGGCCCCTGGACGGTGACACCGCGCTGAGTGGTCGCCCGCGCGTTGTCCCTGAGAACGAGGTGCGTGTTGCCGCTGGCGTGGACTACCGCATCTCCCTCCGCGTAGACCACCGCGCTGTCATAGGCGTTGACGAAGGTGTTGTCTGTCGCGTTGATCTGAGCGTTGTCGCATGCGTTGATGCCGGCATGGTTGCGTGCAATTACAACGCAATGGTCGAACGCGTCGACGACGGTGTTGGTGTAGGCGTAGAGCCGCACCTGGCCCGTGATCTGGAGGCGGGCAGCGTCCGTGGCGACGATCTGCGCGGTCTCCGGGAGCGGGGTGTCGAGGTGGATGCGAACCAGAGAAGTACCGATGATGCGGATGGTCCACTCGTTCCTCTTGGCTTTGGCGAACGTGCGGTCGTCGAGTTCGATTTCGATCTCGCTGCCGGCGGTGTCGACGACGACGGTGGTGGCCCCGGTGCGTAGCCGTTCGCGGACCGAGTCGGAGTTCCTGCTGACCTGCTCCGTTCGTTGCTGGCGAGCGGGGGAGCGGCGCCGTTTGGCTGGCGTCTTCGTCTGGCTCGTCGACACGTGGGGCTCCGTCCTCGAAGTAGGTGCGGGGTGAACGCGAGTCGTTTCCGGTACCTTATGCCGAATCTTCCGTGTCAGCGGGAATCCGCGCAGTGACGCTCTCCGTGCCGCTTCCGGAAGCCGCGGTCGAGGCTACGTCGACCAGGCGGCGCTCGAGGCATGCCTTCACCGAGGACTCCTTGGTGCCAGTGCACTGAACACACGACGGCTTGGTGGTGGCGGTGATCATTCGTGGACCTCTCCGGGGCGTGTGGTGCTCGCGTCTGCAGCGAGTGTGCGCCAATTCGCGCGCAGCGCCGCGCGGTGTTCGGCACTTGCCGCCCGGGATCGGGCCTCCGCAGCCTCGGTAGCGCGTGCTGCCTGCTCAGCGCGTCGCTGGGCGTCGATGCTGGCTCGCTGCTGGCTTGGGGAGGGGCCGGTGAAATCGATGCGTGAGAGTCGCATGTGGGCGTATCGGACGGGGTTTTGGACCGAGTAGCCGCCGGTGCGCCAGCTCTTCGCGTCCGGCCAGGTCCATCCACGGTTCTGGGTATCGTGGGTGAGGGCGTCGGCGATGTCGCGGCCGGTCCAGCGGGTGGTGTCGATACCGGTGCGTACGAGCACGTCGACGAGCTGGCCGATGTGCCCATCCGGCGTCAGTGCGGGGGCGAGGCGGGCGAGTTGTGCGGCCGCGCGTTGGGTGTGCAGGTGCCGGTGCGTGTTGGTGGTAATTGCTCCTGCGTGCGTCGCGCGCTTGGTGAGTTCTCTCTTACGAGAGAACTTCTCAAGAACTGAAGAACCAAGAGATAGGGTGTCCCGCTCGCTGAGCTGGGGATTACTCGCCGCGGCTTTGGCGGCTGCTGCCTGCTGGCGTTGGCGGCGCTGCTGATGCGTCTGCGCCCGGTGCACTGAGCGGGCGGGGGAGCGCCGCTTAGCGGCGACTGGCTGCGGAGTGACCTCGATGATCCATCGGGGGCTCGACAGGGCCCACACGCTCGCAGCTCCGCGCTGGTGGCCGCCGTGATGCAACTCGGCGGCCATGAATTCACGGGTCTGCAGTTGGCGACCGCGGACGACCTCATAGCCCATACCCAGGTCACGGAGCACGCGCCGTGCACGTTGGACCACAGATTCGGATACCCCTGCCACCCGCTCGATCGTGGCCACCGAAGCAGTGATGCCCCGTCCGGTGGTTGACTGGGCGAATCGGGCGTGGGCGGCCGCGACCGCGACCATCGTTTCAACGCCGATGCGGCGCTTTTTGACCGCGGCTCTGCCGATCTCGGTGTTGGTTACCGCGTGGCGAACCTGTCGCAGCCACGCACCCTTACCCGACCACACCGGGATATCCCGGTACGTGCCGTCAGCGACAGGTAGTGCCCACGAGCTGCCACGCTGACCACTCGCATGGTTGAACTGTTCGAGTTCGCCAACGTTGCGGTGCGCGGCGTCAACGAGTGCGGCCCACTCCGCATCGGGAGCAGGATCGACTGCTTGCACCGGTGTGTCGGACGACACGCCGAGTGTGGATGTTTGAGTTCTGGATGCTGATTCAGGGTATGAGTTACCCTGAGACGTATTCACGGTGTGTGAAAGTCCCTTCGGGGATGCAGTACGAGTTCGAAAGTTCGAGCTTTCGAAACTCACCTCAGAGAGAAAGTGATGGCCCTGCCAAGGCCTTCACCCTCCTGGTAGGAGGACCTGCCAAGTCCTCCTCGACGAAATCCGCGGTCGCGGTTCCTGACTTGAAACCACCCCCACCAGGGGGTTTTCCGTGTCTCTGAGGGTCTGCGCTGATGAAATTAGGTATCGAGGACGTTCCGTTTCGTCACTCAGCCACAGCCATCACTCCCTTCCCTCTGGACACAGGTCATCGACCATCTCACCACGCTCGCTGGCACCGATCGGTTAGGCACGCGTGATGCATCTGTGACGAATTTGCTCACGCCGGAGCCTGCGCTCGGCGCACCGACTTCGGCGCTGATTGGGAGGCGAGCATGCGCTGAGCGATGGCCGCGACTTCGCGGACCTGGTCGACCGAGGCAGTTTCCGGGTCCGATGCGACGAGATCAATCACATCGAGGAGCGCGTCGCGTGTTCCAACGCCGAATCCGGACTGACCTGCGGAGAGCAGGAGCGGACCGTGGTCGTGGATGAGGTCCTCGGCGTCGAGCACGGTGACGTCATCCACTTCGGCGACCCGTCGCGCGCAGACCATCTTCTGCATCGGGATGAGTTCCCACTCGTGTCCATGGCGGTCGGTGGCGGTGAGGTTAGTCATGCGGCTGCCCCTCTCGTTGAGCTGTGGAAACGGGTGGTCCACGCCTCGATTGCCATTGAGATCCGGTTCTCGGCGACCGCCGTCGGATGAACGGCGAGATGCGCCCAGAAGGCGCTGGTGACCGTCTCGACGCCACTGAAGTCGCCGCCGGCCAAGTAGTCCCGGGCATCTATCGACGAGTTGGCTACCGCGGCCCATGCGTAATCGGACGACGCACGATCGAGCTTGATCGCCGCCAGCTGCTCGAAGACGTTCCAGCGTGCGGAGATCGAGTCGACCGAGCCGATCGGTGTGGCGCGGCAGAGGGAGGCGACAGTCTGCGCCTCGGCCTGCGAGAACCCGGGGACCGTGACGAGACCCCACTGCGGGTGGGCATAGAGGTCGGCGATCCAACCCCAACGAATGGCTGAGGGGCCCTCAGTGGCAGGGGACTCCAGCTGACCAGTGGCCATGAAGTAGACGCGATCGACAAGTGATGTCATGCCGCCACCCCCCGGTTGGCCTCACGCTGGCCTTCACTCCGGTTGTAGTAGGCGCGCAGGTCACGGCGGGTCAGGATGGCTCCGCCGTCGTGGCGGTACGCAACTGCCGCCCAGATCATCGATTGCGGGGGAGTACCTGCGCTGGTCAACTCCGCGACCTCTCTCCGGCAGGCGGCAAGTCGCGGGCACCGCAGGCATTCGGCCTGGGCGTCGAGGCCGGCGCGGTAGGAACCTGCATCCAGGTCCCAGGATTCAGGGTCGATCGAGCAGGGCGTGGGGGCGGTCATGCTGCGACTCCAGCCCGCGTCGTATCCCATCGACTTCGAGAGCCCGAGGCCACTGCTTCGTATCGCGCCAGGTGGCGGTGTTCGATCCGGTTTCCACGCAGGTCGTAGGCGTCGCCGGCGACGATCATCCCTCGCGGCGGCTCACCTTGTTCGATTGCCCGGAGGACCTCGGTGTGGCATTGGGCGAGGAGCGGGCACTGCTTGCACGCGTCAATTACGCGCCGCAGCTGGGCTGCGCTCTGCCCCTCGATCTCCCATGCCTGCGCTCGGCCAGAGCAGAGTGCCGAATCTTGGGCCTCTGGTCGGATCGGTGTGACGCCGCGGCTCTCAAGCTCCCTCCGAATAGCGCGGAGTGCTGGGCAGTCCTCGCACCCGGCGGTGTAGGTGAATCCGCAGCGCAGGCACCGGCCGGTAGAGGTTGGGCGGTGTTGAAGTGATGAGGCCAGCAGATCGCTTGTCGAGGAGTTCGAAAACTGAGTTCCGCGCGGGCCTGTCTTCGTATCGCGCTGTGTCAACTCACGTAGTGCTGCCGCGGCCTCTGGGCACAGCGGTTTGATGATGGTCGGCTCATAGCCGCATCCGGTGCAGCGTCCGTCCATTGTCGAGTGCAGGGACGTGATGCGTACCAGGTCAGCGGCACTTGCGGTTGCCAACGATCGGGTTGCGGATAGGCGCTTCTTGGGACGCTCTATTAGAGCGCCAGCTAACGTGTTCATTGCAGAGGTTCCAATCTGCTATGACCGGCAAGGGGTTGCAGCCCCGCTCCGGTCGAGGCCCCCTGATCGTTGGTAGCGATCGGGGGGTTTCTTGTTGTGTGGGGGAAGTCAGGTGCTCATCCCCCTTGGGATTCTAATATAGTCTTACACCTTAACGCTCTTGTCTATCGTACTTTTTTGTGACAACAGTCCTGGAGGTCGGGCAGCATGGCTCGTTATGCGAGGTTGCCCAGGATGAGCCGGCGAACACTGGATGGGTTCGTGCCTTCCCGGCTCTCCCAGGCGCGTATCGACAAGCACTTGGCGCAGGGCGAACTCGCCCTGCGTGCCGATGTGAGCACGGCCACGATCTCGGCATGGGAAGTGGGTCGATCGACCCCTCAGGTCGATCGATTGATGAGGGTCGTGGAGATCCTCGGACTGCGGATGGACGAAGTGATAGATGTCCCCGTCGAGGAACGCAAGCTCGGCACGCTGCGCGAGCTGACTGGCCGAACCCAAGCCCAGCTCGCCGGGATCATCGGCGTGTCGACATCTCTCCTCGCCGCTCTCGAACGCGGACACGCCAAGCTCGGCGATGCTGTCGCTGAACGGCTTGCCGGCGAACTCGGAGTGTCCGTTACCGAGATTCGAGCGGCGTACGAGCGTGGGCGCGCCCGGCCGCCACTCGACTGAGGATTGTGCAGTCGGGCGCAGGGCTGCTGGGGAAGTGCTGCTGAGGCGTAACGATCGGCCGGCGAAGGACGATTTCTGCGTCGACACCCCGAGGTTCCACTTCCTCGCAACGCTGAGCGTTGAGAGAAGTAGCTCGGTTGCTCGAATCGGCATAACCCACCCCCGGGACCGGTGTGGCGCAAGAAGATACACGTGTGCCACACGTTGTTTTGCCTCTTCTGAAGCCGACTACGACAAGCCTCAGGAAACTCCCGGGTGGGGAGCGCGGACATCAGATTAGCAGTCCGCAGGAACTCTGCAACCGAACGATCCGGGCGGTGTGTCGATCTCGCCCAGCACACTGGGGCGGGCGAGATCGATTGCCGCTGTTATTGAATGGTGTACTACCAGCAGATAGGGCCGGTGCCGGGGCGTACCAGCACCATCGCTTGCACGACCGTTACGCCGTGCTCGGCGCTGGCTGTAGCCACTCCGGTGATGGTCAGCTCGGCGGGTGTCCACGCCTCTGACTCGGAGAACCGGACGAACAGCACCACGTCGAGGCTGAGGGCATCGCCGTTCCGAAGTGATTCCCGGGCATGCAGAAATGCATCTCGGCTCTTCTCGTGGATCTCAGCGACCTCGGTGGTCCAGCGAGCGAGCGGTCCGGGAGGTGTGACATCCCATTCCAGGAACAGGCCCGTGATCAGCTCCAGGTATCCGATGCCCATCGGCTCGGCAAGCGACTTCTCGATCGTCATGGCCTGGGTCTTGCTGTATTCGCGGTGGAAATCCCGCTTGGGGTGTGTCTCGTCGGAGAGGTCGTGGATGAGGCCGGCGATAGTCTTCCGGCCGCCGATCTCGCGGCCCCGGGTTGTCATGTGCACGCACCGTAGAACCTTGTCGTCGCCCTCCAGGCTGATCTCGGCCGCAAAAGGCTGGCTTGGCTCTATTTGGCCGTGGCCGATCTGGCCGACATACACGGTGTAGGCGTCGCGCTTGTCGAAGGCGGTGAAGAAGCGCCAGATCTCGGGAAGGCTGCGGTTGGGCTGGGTGGTGTCGATACCGAGGATCTTCTCCTCAACGATAAGGGTGTGCTCGGAGCGCATCGTGGCGAAATCCCACTCGAAGGTCCCGACAGTACGTGGAGGGGGCGGCGCCTCTCCGGCCGCTGCGATATATACCTGCACGCCAAAGATTTCCCCATTCGCAGACAGGATGGGGGCTGCATAAGATACCGCGGTTCGGTTCTGCGACAACCAAACCCGATCATGGAGTGGTTTGCGGGCTTTGAGGACGGCGCTGATGGCCTTCTGTGCGGCCTCGCGGAGTTTGGCGGCGTCGCCACGGTTCGTCGCGACGCTCCAGCTCCTTTTCATCCGGCTCGCGAAGTCGCGCGCGAGACCGCCTTCGGAGACGACGCAAGGCTCCTGACCTGCATCGACACCGAGAGTTTCGAAAATTACCCAGCCTTGATTGCCGGTTTCCGGGGCGCCATTCTGTTGGCGGCCTTCGAGTACGTCTGTCACGTAGAACTCCCCTCCATCAACCTCAACCCTATGTAAGCGTTGGGTCAGGGGAAAATCGGGCTCTGTTCTGCGCGAAGCCGATCGAACAGAACCGCATCGTGCGCACAGAAGACGGACACTCGCTGTGAGGGGTCGTGCGCAAGTTTGCGGAGTTGCTGGTGATTTGCACGGACTTTCGCGGGAATTGAGGCCATAGTCAGCTCGATCGCACCCAGGATCGCGGCGCGACTTATTGGTGCAGATCGACTGGGGGATAGTGCTCCTCGATGGTAGAAGGAATCCCCGGCGTGAAACAGCCAACCGCGGTTGCTGGTTCGGACTGCGACACCGGCATGGCCGATGGAATGTCCGGGCATCGGGACGAGCCACACGTCTTCGACTCCGAGGATCGGGTGTGCGGTGGGAAGGCCGAGTAGCTCTTCTCCGGTCCCGTCGTACGTCTGGAACGAGGTGATCGCCTCGACGTGCGGGCGGCGATACCGGAGTCGCTCGGGGAGGCGGCGCCGCGCTTGCGCGGTGCGGAGTTCGGCGGCTGTCGTGTGCACTGTTGCGTGGGGAAAGTCGAGTGCGCCACCGATGTGGTCGTAGTCCAGGTGCGTCGCCACGATGTGGCGCACGTCCGAGAGTTGGTAGCCGAGGGCTTCGATTTGATGTGCGGCCGTCTCCTCCACGCGCAACGCCGGCCCGAGGGCCAGGGCGACGCGGCCGAGCCGACTTTTCGGCGCGGCAATATCCGACCTACCGATTCCACTGTCGACTAGGACCAAGCCGTCGTTCGTCTCGCACAGCAGGACATGCGAGACCATGGGGCCGCTTGCGAGCGAATTGAAGGATCCGCAATTCAGATGATGGATACGTCGAACACCAGACATAGCTAGCACCACCGGGTAATAGGCAGGTGTGACCAGGCACTGATCCATGCCGGCCGCCACATCCGGAACCGAAGTCGTCAAGAACCGGGAAACCTTCACACCTGAAGGCGCGGCACTATCTTACGCATCAGTAGGGAGGGCGTCAGATCGGACGCTTGTCCTGGTGCTGGCGGTGAAGCCCCGGGGTGCCTAGATCGCGGTCTGTGGCCGCTCAATTGATGCTTTGAACTGCGTAGACGACACGTCCCCTCGGAAGGTGCGTCGCGTCGGCTCTTACTTCAGGCCGCAGCTGATGTGCATGTACATGTCGAAGTCCTCGTACGGGGAATTCACCATCCAGTGCGGCGGGGTGTCGGCGTCGACCTGGATCTCCACATCGCCAACGGCCGGCTGATCCCAGGTGACTCCGATCGGAAACTCGGACTTTCGGCTTACGTTATTGACCGCATCGATTGCCCCCTGGGATTCGGCGAAGTCGTGAGCGGGATAGTTGAGGGTCTCGTTCTCGACCGTGATCGTCTGGGATCCGTGGGTGAGGGTGGAGTGCCACCCGTTCGGTGCGGTGACATCGACGGTGAGATTGTCGCCTTCGTCGTGGCACTGGACGTTGACCTGGTCCGGGGCAGGAAGGGTCACGAGGTCGATGCCTTTGCGGTTGCCGACGCCGATGGCGATGTTGCCGTCCCATCCGTCAACGCCGCCCGCCGACGCCGCCGGCGTCACGGTGCCGGGCCGGCCGTCATCGCCCGGCGAGCCGGAGCATGCGGTCATGGCCGCGGCGATCATGCCGGTGAGTGCGAGGCCGACGAATGCGCGGCTGCGGTTGGACATCTGGTTTCCCCTCCTGTTGCCGCAGGGCGGCGTTGTCGAACTCGGTGTGGGCTACTGCTTTCAGTACCGGATGGTGTCGATGAGCCAGCTGCCTCCAGCCTTGGTGAGGGTGACCCAGACAGTGGTGTCGGGGGTGACGGGGACGGCGTTGTCATCGGTGATCGCGGTCTGGTGGATGGTGGCGACTCGGTGAATGAGGGTATCGGTATCGGGCGGGCAACCGGAGCAGCCGATCATCACGTCGGCGACGACCTTCGCATTCGCGGTGGCCCACTGTCCCCACTGCACGCCGGGCCCACGCTCGGTCGTGACCGGAACGGCGACTTGCGCCGCGAGCCTGTCGGTCAGCCA
>NZ_LTCZ01000247.1:0-7461 GCF_001583455.1 Rhodococcus sp. LB1
GGCGGGACACCCTGCTCCCACCGCCGCCGCACCTGCTCGACCAACTCCACATCGTCCATGGCACCCCATTCTGCTCCACCGATCGGGAAGCTCCCGCGTCTGCACCTATCCGCTCGTGCCGCTGATCGAGCGATCACTGCACCCCACGAGCAGCAGGACCACACCCCCGCATCACGCACGCAGGCCACGGCAGCATCTCCATCATGCCGCTGATACTGCCGTGCCGGTTCCCGGTCCAGGTTCTGCCTGCTCCCGGAGTCCTGATCATGACCGGATCGGGGCCGGATCAGGAACCGGCCGGGCTCGCCGCTGGGGGCGTGCCTGGGAGCCGGAACACGGCCCTGTGGGCGTGCCGGGGCCCACCGCCCGCCAGGACGGCGTTCAGCGCCTCCGCCTCGTCGTGACCAGGATCGCCCGCGCCGCACCGACGATCTCTGCGATCGAGGCCACGTCCGTGCCCGATCGAGCGGCAGTCGACACAGATGCTGCTGTCGTGTATTACTTTGCTGCGGAAGAGATCTCGATTTCAGTTCATGAACCAGAAGCAGCAACGCATCGGAAACCACCAGCTCGAAGCGATCCGCCTGCTCACCAACCACGAGCGGGACTCTCCGGGTCCCCGTTCGCGGTCGTGCTGGTCGGCCAACCTACCCTGCGGCACCGCCTCCGCCTCGGTGTGCTCGCCGCGCTGGACCAGCGCATCGCCGTGCGCTACACGATCGCCGGGATGAGCGCAGCCGACACCGCCGACTACATCCGCCACCACTGTCGCATCGCCGGCCGCGACGAGACCCTGTTCTCCGACGACGCGATCGGGCTCATCCGTGGGCGCCTCACGCGGACACCCGCGCGCGGTGAACGACCTCGCATTGCACGCGCTTACCGCCGCCTTCGCCGCCGACCACGCCATCGGCGGCGAGATCGCCGCGGACTGAACCCGACCCCCATCAACCCGACCACCACCGCGTCAACCTGACGACCACCCCGTCACCACGCCCACCACGGCCCCGCTCACCACCCCCGAGCGGGGCGTTCTCGCACCGCATCGTCGTCAACCTCAATGACGCCGTCACCTTCAACGACGCGCAACACCTTCGGGCCTCCACCTCACACAACAGCATATATTCGTACTGATATAACCTGGGGAGGTGAACCGAGGTGACGAGAAACCGATCCGATGGGTGGGTAGCGCACTCGACGACCTGCGCGATCTGCCCGCCGCCGCACAGGACGATCTCGGCTACCAACTCGGCCGGGCCCAACAGGGGCTCGATCCGGACGACTGGAAACCGATGAAGGATGTCGGGCCCGGATGCCGCGAGATCCGGGTCCACACTCCGGACGGCGCCTTCCGAACGTTCTACGTCGCCCAGTTCGGCGAGGCGATCTACGTGCTGCACTGCTTCCACAAAAAGACACAGAAGACCTCGAAAGCAGACATCGACCTCGGCCGACGCCGCTACAAGGCAGCCCAGGCGTACGCACAGGAGAGATCATGACCGACAAAGACATCACCGAAACCACCTCCGTGTGGGAGGCGATCAGTGACACCCCCGGCGAGGCCTACAACCGGCAGTTGCGCGCCGACCTGATGACCGCGATACGCGCACAGATCGACCGTTTCGGCTGGTCCCAGGCCGTGGCCGCCGACAACCTCGGCGTCACCCAACCGCGGATCTCGGACCTGCACCGCGGCAAACTGAGCAAGTTCTCCCTCGACGCCCTGGTCAACCTCGGCAGCAAGGTCGGCGTCCACCTCGACGTCCACATCGACACCGACCGCACCCTCACCGGCCACTGACCACGGCACGCCGCCAGGACCACTCGGTCCGTGAGGCTCGGACACGCCCGCGGCCGCCGAAAAATCGACCTCGAGCATCATCTGCGGGGCGACTCCCTCCCGTCACCGGGCGTCACCGATCAGCTGATAGCGATGGCGCCCGGCCGCTCGCCGGCCCCCCTTGGGCGCGTCGACCCGGACATGCATCGCCTGCCGCCGCCATGACGTCCTCGCTGGGACCGCCCCCGCACCAGCGCGACCGGGAACCGGACCGGTTCGGCCCTGATGGCGAACCTGCCCCGCCGTCGCCGCGCGGGCTGAACCAGCCACCGACAAATGCGGAGCCCGAACATCCGGCACACCGGCCCCGGCGGACGGCGGCGCGCTGAACGGTGAAAGATACCGGTTCCTGTTGGCGCGCAGTCCTATTCCGATGCTCACGCCGACCAGTAGCGCCTGCTCGACGTCAATCCGACGTTCGCCACCCTGCTGGGACATGACCTGCACGAGATCGCCGGCCCGCATGTCCACCAGGTGATCCACCCGGATGACATCTCCATCGGCTCGCCGCGAACGCAGTCGACGATGACGCCCGTGACCATCCGACGCACATGAGAACCCGGAACGGCTACGCGGCAACACGGATAGGCGAAAATTCGAATGCGGACAGTCCCCGGCCCGAGGCCGGGGACTGTCCTCGCGTGTGAAGCCTCGCGCGGGTCAGTTGCCGAACCGGAACCAGAACCGGATCACCCGGCCGAGGGCGACGATCACCTTCGCAAAGTCGCGGAGACCGGCGGTGCTGCCGGTGAGGATAACGATGAGGACGGCGGTGACCAGGCAGGCCGTCACGAAGAAGACGAAGCAGGCGGCAATCACCAAGGCGATCGAGACGAGAATTTCGGGTTGGGCCATGTGAACCCCTTTCTGTTGGCGGACACGCGACGACAGCGACCGTTGTGGTGCTGCCCAATGAGTGATCTCCAACAGAGGGACAGGCCCTCACCCCACCGCAGGTGGGATACCCAAATCATCGCTTGGACCTGGCACTTCCGTCAATAGCCTCGGACCCCGACGAACACGACCACGGTGGCAGGGTTCGCGGCGACCTCCTACGTCCAGGCTTGGTCCGGTGGGGCTTCGTCCTGGACATAGACCCCGCCGGCGGACCGTCGAGCAATGTGAGCATCGGCTCACGGGCTGCCGGAGAGGCACCGGCGAGCATGTCGCCCCGGTGTTCCTTCCAGTCGTCCCAGTCCCAGCCCGCACCGGCATCGATGCAGCTCTCGGCAACTTCCACAGGCTCACCGTTATCGGGACCCGGCACCTCGGTCGGCCCGTCAGGATCACGGACGACTACCTCTCCACCTTCACGACTGCCCGCCCTCGTCACGACGTACCCAGCGACTCCGCGAGCACCGTCATGTGAGAGGAAAGGCGCAGGATCAGTCCTCCTCAGCTACCTGCTCTTCGACGGCGCCTTCATCGACGCCGCAATCGGCCTGGGACGACGGGATGCGCAACTGCTCCTGGCGAACGGGGACGGCACATCCTGGCTCACGGCGGCTCCGAAGCACGTCGCTCCCGACCGGATCTCGGTGCGCGCCGCGAAGCAGGCGCACGGCGCAGCGCTGCGACATTCATCGTGAGCTAGGAGAACCGCGACTGCGATCACGCTGCCCGGGCACACCACAGCATCGATGCTGGCGGTCTGCACCCGCGGGAAGGCCGCTCATCGCCAACGCGGTCACCGACGTCGGTCCTTGACGGGTTGTCACGGTCCCCTCCCAGACCGGGGCCCGCGAGAAGAGAAAAGTGTTGAGAGCGGTGCGCCTCTCGCGGATTTCTCCGAGTTCACCGTGGGCAGGGCCGCGCGGCGGGATCGGAACGGCCGCCGCGAAAGTGCGACGGGTGCCCCACCTGATGAACCCGTCAGACCGACCGCAGGGACGCGACTCAGAGAAGATCGAGATGCAGCCGCAAAGCTTCCTCGAGCGCAGCAAGCGTTCTCGTCGAAAGCTTCCCGACCGGGTCACCGTCGAGACGACGCACCGACACCGAACGAACCTGTTCCGCTTGAGCCTTCGACTCACGCGGCATACCCGATTCGTCAGGTTCGACGAGAACCTGAAATGCGAACACATGTGCCGTGTTACTCGTCAACGGCACCACAGTGACCACCCCCTGACCGAGCCGCTCCGCGGTCGCATTGGCGCGATCATTACTCACCACAACAGCGGGTCGACGCTTGGCCGCTTCACTGCCCTGCGCCGGATCAAGATCAACCCAGTGCACCTGACCCCGGCGGATCATTCGCCATCTGCCGAAGTGACGTCCCAGTCGTCGTCGACACCACCCTCGACAAAAGCCGCCGCGTAATCGCGCTCGAGACCCACCTCCCCGAGCATCCGAACCGCGGCTCGAATCCCCGCCGACCGGCCACCCAGACCGTGGTCACGAACATACGCGTCGAGGACGCGCGCGTCCTCGTCGGGCAAACTGATCGTGAACCTCGTCGTCATACTGCAATCATACTCCAGTATGAAAAGGCAGGAAAAGCCGGAAACCAACCGCCGGCATCCCAGGCGGCCCACCACGATGCGCGGATGCTCCGATGATGGCCAACCAGTCCTCGTGCAGCGAAACTCACCGCAAGGACGCCGATCCCACGCCCAGACAATCGCTCCACGAGTGAGAATTTCTCGTGAACGGCCGTCCGGCCGCTGACGCGCGTGTGCTGGCAGGCCCTGCTCGGGGTCCGTCACCACCTCGACAGGGCATCGGTGGTTGGTCGTGACAGGGGCAGAGCGGGCATCTCGATCAGGGCGTTCATCGCACGACCGGGCTGATCGGGCCGCCGTCGAGCAGCGCTGCCGCCTCGTCCGAGCACCCCGGCTGGCGGCCGGCGATCACCCTCGGCGCCACCCCGCACGCACCAGCTGTGGGCGGGTAACCCGACGGGAGCGTCTACCCCTGTACACCCGGCAGCGGGGAACCCACTGTGAACGTCGCACCGAACGGATCGGCGACATCGGCGGTCCGCCCGTACGGCATGTCCGTCGGATCGTCCGCGGTGCCCCCGTTCGCCCGCGCGGCGGCGACGGCCGCGTCGGTGTCGACGACCTGGAAGAGCGTGCCCCAGCAGGACGCCGAGGCGGACGGGTCGCCCACGATGCCGCCGATCTCGTGCCCGTCCGGTCTGCGCAGAAAGGTGAAGTCCACGCCGGGCAGGTCGTCGTTCCCGTCCAGCGTGAAGTCGAACACCGCCGCGTAGAACTCCCGCGCCGGGCCGGGATTCGGGGTCACCAAGTCGTTGCGCAACAACGTGTTCGGCTCGTTCACGAGCTCACAGCCGACGTGCGCCCGCCCCTGCCACAGGCCGAACTGCGCCCCGGACGGATCCCGCACCATCGCCATCCGACCCTGGTCGGCGATGTCCATCGGCTCCATCAGCAGCGTGCCACCCGCGGCGGCGGACCGAGCGACCGTCGCATCGAGATCGTCGGTCGCCAGGTAGACGTTCCACCAGAACTCGGTGGCGCTCTCGTCGGGATTCGGCATCAGCGCGGCGACCTTCTTGCCGCCGAGCAGACACATCGTGTACCGCCCGTACTCCTCGGGACCGACGTCGAACTCCCAACCGAAGACCGACCCGTAGAAGGCCATCGCCCGGTCGAGATCCGGGATGCCCAGGTCGATCCAGGTGGGGGTGCCGAGGGGTTGATTCGTCGTGACCGCGCTCATCGCTGCTCCTCCGTCGGGCGGATACCGACTCGACGCTAGCCCGCGGCACCGACATTCGACGGCAGAGCCACCGGATTCGCTGTCGCGCTCCGCGAACCGACGGCACCTCCCGTTCGGTCCGCGTTTCGCCACGAGCACACCACTGAATGACACACTGCGCTCATGACCGCCGCCGGCCCATTCGCGACCGCTGGGACGGACTCGAAGCCAGATCGCAGATCGCTGCTCGGCCACGGTCCCGCCCCACCGGTCCGCGGCCGCCTACTGCTCGCCTCGCTCGCGGCCACGCCTCGACTGCGCGAGGACGCAGTCCGGTACTACCTCGCCACGACTTCGCACACTGGCTCGAACGCGGACCAGGCCGCCCACCCGGCCCCCGGTCGACGACGGCGCCTGAACACCGGACGCCGACGAGTACCCGGCACGGTCCCAGCAACACCGCCGCCGGTTGTCATCACCCGGCCGGGTCGGCACCCTCAGGTACCGCAGAATTCTATTGTTCCTCACCCGAACCCAGCGGACGCCGCGCTCAACCTCGACACCACCGAACGCGTTCATGCTGTAGTGGCACCAACGACGGGCGTTCAGCGCCTCCGCCTTTCGTGTCCTGCCTATATCTTTCGTGTCCAGGATCACCTGCGCCGCCCTCGGTGGGGCTTGCCATCGCCGCCACGTCCATGACCCGGCAGAGTCGCAGCCGACAGTGGCAGGTTCTGCGCCACCGTGTATTTCGTTGCTGCTGCGGAGCTCTCGCTGTCGGATCCCGACCCAGTAGGAGCAACGCATCACGCCCTCACCGCCGGCGCTGCTCAGGCGTCGACAGCCACGAACGATGATCCGGATCGGCCAGCACCTCCGCCAGGGCCCTAACCCAGCACCCGTCGCCCGACGGGTGCCGAGGCGCAGAACGGCGGCCCTGCGGGCGGCTACAGATGCTCGGTGGTGCGTTTGCCGATGGTGGTGCTCAGCGCGTCGAGTTCGGCGAGTACGGCGGTGGCGGCCCAGATCTGGTTGCGCTTACTCTCGGACAGCACCTCGAGCACCCCGGCCGCAGTAAGCCGGCCGAGCGCGCGGTACGCGCTCGCATCGGTGGTGCCGGTGATCCGCTGGGCCGTGTCGGCGCTGAAGATCGGGGTGCCGAGGAGGGCGTCGATGATCTTCTCGTCGGCGGAGTTGCTGCGCGGCCGGGCGATGTCGCGCCAATGGCCGGGGAGTTCGGCCAGGGCGCGGGCGGAGTCCTGCGCGGCCTCGCTGGAGACGATCGCCGCACGGGCGACGTACTCGACGAAACCCTCGGCATCGCCCGCTCGGTAGCGGGTCAGGCGGTCGAAGTAGCGGCGGGTGTCGGCGAGCATCACCGACGCCAACGGCACGGTGACCCGATATGTGAGGCCGCGGCGGCGCAGGATCGCGCTGATCAAGGCGCGGCCGATGCGTCCGTTGCCGTCGGTGAACGGGTGAATGGACTCGAACTGGGCGTGCGCAATCGCAGCCTGCGCGAGGATCGGCAGGTCGGTGCGGTTCGCGAACACGAGCAGGTCCGCCATCAGCTCGTCAACCAGTTCCGGTGGCGGGGGCACGAACAGCGCGTCGATCGGGGTGTAGTCGCTGCCGCCGATCCAGTTCTGCACGTCGCGGAACTGGCCGGAGTCGCGGGCGGTGTAGAAGTCCGGTGCCATCAACAACCGGTGCGCACCGAGCACGGTGACATCGGTAATCGGGCCGGCGCCGGCCGCGTCGACCATCGCGATCAGCGCCTTGACAGCGGCGAGCTGAGACTTCGCCTCCGCACTGGCCTTGCCACCGGCCAGCGCCTTGCCGAACGCCCGCCAGCCCGCGTCGATATGCTCGATCTTCGACGACGCCACCGACTCACTGCGCAGCAGAAAATCCGACAGCGGCGCCAGGTGCTCACCGAAGCCCGCCTCGAGGCGGGC
>NZ_LTCZ01000248.1:0-19185 GCF_001583455.1 Rhodococcus sp. LB1
CCGATCCACGGATTCAGGCTTAGCCTGTGGGTGTGAGGGTCCGGTCGAGCAGGATTTCCGCGGCCACGCGCGCGTGCCGACCGTAGCCCGGCTGATCGAGGACCATTGCGCGGCTGGCGGCGCCGTCGGCGAGGGTGACCAGCTGCTCGGCGAGTGCGGCCGGGTCG
This sequence comes from Rhodococcus sp. LB1, assembly GCF_001583455.1. Classification (NCBI taxonomy): domain Bacteria; kingdom Bacillati; phylum Actinomycetota; class Actinomycetes; order Mycobacteriales; family Nocardiaceae; genus Rhodococcus; species Rhodococcus sp. LB1. The sequence continues at coordinate 168 of NZ_LTCZ01000248.1, forward strand.
GCGGCGCCCAGCTCCGCAGCCAGCTCGGTGACGAGCTGCGCCATCAGCAGCTTCTGCTCCCGTGCGTAGGTGTGGACCTCGCTCTGCGGGTCGGGGAACTCGACCGCGGCGTCGATGAACGGGCACCCCCGCACCGGGGACGTGGCCGGAACCGGGGGATCGAACAGCCGGAGAATCCGCTCCCGCGGGTCGAGATCCTCGCGGGTGAGCACGCCTTCCAGGGTCCGCCCCGACGTGGCCAGCTCCCGCAGGTGCGCCATTACAAGGTCGCTTTTGGCCGGGAAGTGCGCGTAGAGAGTGCGTTTGGACACCGGAGCCGCGTCCGCGACCTGTTCCATTCCAGTCGCATTGATCCCCTGGTTGGAGAACAGCAGGGCGGCGGCAGCCAGGATCCGTTCCCGCCCGCCGCGCCCGCGGCGAGTGACCTTCGTCGTCGCATCCATAACGCCTGAGTATACGCACGCGTTTACTTTTTGGCGGAAGTGCTGCTACAGTCACCTTCGTTAGGTAAACGGTCACGTATACATAAGTCGTTTCGAGGAGTGCCCCCATGAGCCCGTCCCACACGACCGAACTGAGCGGCCACGCGGAGAAGCTGATCCGTAGCCGCCGCGCCACCCGCGCGTTCCGGCCCGACCCGGTGCCGGAGGAAACTCTGCGCGCGGTCTTCGCCCTCGCCGGTGCCGCGCCGTCCAACTCGAACGCGCAGCCCTGGCGGGTCGAGGTGGCGAGCGGGGCGCGGAAAGACCGCCTCGCCGACGCGATCGTGGCCGCCCACGCCGAGCAGCGCACCACCGTCGACTTCCCCTACCACGATGACATGTACTCCCCGGAGCAGCAGGACCGCCGTGCCGAGTTCGGTGGCGAGCTCTACGGTGCACTGGGTATCGGACTGGACGACCACACCGCACGCGCCGCCTACGATGCCGAGAGCCTGCGCTTCTACGGTGCCCCGCACGTTGCGTTCCTCTTCGCCACCGGTGACGGCGCAGCCCGGCTGGCTGCCGATGTCGGCATCTACACCCAGACACTGCTGCTCGCGTTGACCGCGTACGGCGTCGACAGCTGCCCCCAGGGACTGCTCAGCTTCTACGCCGACACTGTCCGCGACGAACTCGGCATGAACGAGGGAAAGCTGCTCGTGGGGATCTCCTTCGGCTACGCAGACAAGGACGCGCCCGTCAACCACATCACCACCGGCCGCGCCGCCCTCGACGCCACGACCACCTTCCACCCCTAGCCCGCGCCCTATTTGGATCCAGGAAATCCTCCATTGGGATGTTGTCGGTCACCCCCTGGCGTTGGCTCGCCTGGTCCAGACACCGGGCGCGGCCCACGCGTAGTCAACGAATACAGTGAGGGTGGCCACGCTAACCTCGACGGTTTCCAACTCGTGCCACTCTCGATGAAGCCGCGTTTGCGATGGACACCCGCGGACACCGAGGAAGTCGATCCGGTATGGACACAACTCGACCGTTCGCACTAAGTCATCTCTTCTATCCGGACGGCTCACCCATGCCGATACTCAAAGCCTTTTGCTTCGTGGACCTTCCGATTTCCACGGAATGCCTCGTCCTTAACACGACGGCGTGAGTTCCCACTGGGGGGATGGACACTCGACGCATAGAAAGAGTGTACGTAGCACTATCCCCGCAGTATGTCTTCCTGCAGGGCAATGGCCCCGCAGGGGTCCGAAGCCGACCGAGGCTATCGAACACTCACTTCAGCGAAACTGCCGAAACTCGTCGCCCTGCACCAGCCGAAGACACTTACAATATCAAACTTGAACGAAAACATGATGAGAGATTCCGGTGGAATTGTTATCGGGTACAACACGATCAACGCATCAGAACACCGAGCTATGCCGACCGGACCCGCGCTTGAAGAGGTCCGCTTGCGTGGTCGTTCCGAAAGGACAGCTAACCAGGCTCACGGGATGCACCCGCGCATCGTCCACTCCCCCGCCGCCGCAAAGGCGACAAAACGAAGACCCAGAATGGACGCCTCGCGTGACAGCCGCGGACGGCTCGGAATGGAGGACCTACGGAATGTTCTGGATCGCCCTGATCGGTGGCATGACATTGCTGGGTGCTGCAGTAGGGAACCCGTACCTCGGCGCCTTTGGAGGCGCACTCGCAGCTGGCGTCGTATCGCTCGCAGCGACCATGATTGGATAATCGGTCGCGCTGCGACCAAGCTCGAAGCCGAGGCGCGGCACACCCTCCGTTCCACCAGAATCCTGACCGTCTGTGTCCGGCCATCGAGAGATGCGCGCTGCTGTCAGAACGAGCACCAATTCCGACAATGATCTCGCACGGACTACCCAGCACGACTGCAAGACTGCGGCGTTGAGAGATGCAGACGAACGGCAGCGTTCACACCAAACCTCCACCTACATGCACGCGGACAAGGCCCACCACCGCGACGTGAACCCTCCACCTAGACAACACCTAGGTGGAACGATCAACCTACGCCGTCAAAACCGCGCTCGACCGCGCGATTTTGATTGCGCGAAGTTCCCCGAAACATCTCTGCAATCGTGCAGATTCCCGTACATCGGCGGGAGTTGCTTGCGCTTATAGGGTGTCAGTCTGACAAAGGACATCGGCGAAACTTCAGAGAAGCGAGGCTGCAACTCGGTCTCCTTTGCAGGCTCGGCGTAGGTGAAGGGATTTGCATAGGCCAGCGGTGACCCCTCACACGAGCTGGCCTATGCAAATCCTGATATACCGACACCGGACCACGAACCCAGTAGCCCTAGCGGTTGTCCACTGAACCCGTCGTAACTCAGCGAGCACCTGCCCATGCGAATTCGAAGCAGAAGAGAGATGCATTCAGCGCTGCAATGTCCGCTATCGTCGTCGCAGACTTAGGAAACCATCCCCCTCACCTCGAACCCAGACGAGAATTCCGGTTGCAGTCAGTCAACCAGTATCGGCTCGGAATTGCATCAATCGGGGGAGCCTCATCGACGCGAACGTGGTCGGAGTTCTTGGAATTCTCGTTGGCTGTGCCAGCAGGGAATACCCGTCGCCGCCCTAGTTGATCATCGACAGCGTGAGCGTGTGCGGCTCAGCCTCTTTGGTCGCGCCGCCGAACGTGACTGTCCTGAAGCTGGTCGATGGAGTCGACTCCTAACAGCTGCATCGTGTTCCGGAGCTCGACAGCCATCAGCTCCAGTGCTCGATCGACACCTCGCTCGCCTCCGGCCATGAGGCCGAACAGGTATGCCCGGCCGATGAGCACGAAGTCGGCCCCGAGACATAACGCCACCGCCACGTCGGCTCCGGACCTGATCCCACCGTCAACCAAGACGTCGGCGTGATCCCCGATGGCCTTCGCGATCGCCGGCAGCTGCTCCATGGGGACCGGTGCGCGATCGAGCTGGCGGCCACCGTGGTTGCTCACCACGACCGCGTCGGCACCTGCATCAACGACAGCGCGCGCATCGGCAACGCCCTGGACGCCCTTGACGATTAACTTGCCGCCCCAGATCTCGCGCAGCCAGCCCAGGTCGGCCACCGTTGCAGCGGGGTCGAACATCGACCCCACGAGCTGTGCGATCGTCTCGTCCTTCGAGCTCATCGAGGCGAACTCGAGTGGCGGAGTGGAGAGCAGGTTGAACCACCACGACGGCTTGCGGCTGGCGTCCACGACGGTTCGAAGTGTCAGCGACGGGGGTATTGTCAGCCCATTGCGTACGTCGCGGAGACGGGGGCCGGCGACCGGGGTGTCGACGGTGAGGACGAGAGCCTCGTATCCTGCCTCGGCGGCTCGCCGCACGAGGTCTCGACTGGCCTCGCGGTCGCGCCACAGATAGAGCTGGAACCACTTTCGGCTCGCAGGGACGGCATCGCTGACGTCTTCGAGCGATGTGGTTCCCATGGTCGAGAGTGCGTACGGTACACCGGCTCTGGCGGCGGCTCTGGCCACCCCGATTTCGCCCTCATGATGCATCATCCGGGTGAAGCCCGTGGGTCCCAGGCCGAAGGGAAGAGCCGATTCCGATCCCAGCACCGGGGTACGGGTATCGACCCGGGACACGTCCCGCAGCACGCGTGGGTGGAATTCGATGTCGCGGAAAAACTCCGCAGACCGTTCCATCGCGATCTCGTCTCCGGCGCCACCATCGGTGTAGTCGAAGACTGCACGTGGCACTCGCTGTCGTGCGATGGCGCGCAGTGCGCTGACTGATTCGGCGCGAGCTAGCCGTCGATCGGTTCTGTCGAGGATGAATGGTCGTGGTCTGAGCAACGGTGCCAGCTCGGATGATCGGGGAAACCGCCTTCGGAACCACGGCCGGGGTCCCAAGGCGTCCGGGTGGGGGAAGCGTGGAGGCGCGGTGTCTGTCCGCTCGGCGTCAACAGTCATGTTCGGTCTTACCCTCCGTTGCCCATGTCGTGGCGGTGCCACATACTGGCCCATTTTCGAGTATCTTGCCGCGCCCCAAAAGAAGTGGGCGCTCCCCCGCGATTCCGTACAGGCCCTCGTGGTCGTGTTGGTATTGCGCGTTGGTCTCAGCTGGCCGGAGGGCCGTGACCAGCAGGAATAGGCGCTTCGATGGCGTCCAGACGCCGTCACGCCGAAGAGTCCATGGATGTCCTGCTTGCCGCGGCCTCTATCTCCGGACGGACCCGGGTAACATCGCCATCCCATTCAACGTTGCAATCCCTTCCGATACCTTTCGCGCCATCATCGAGGTAGTCAGTCATTGAACGTGCAGCGCGGCTGAGCTAGCGCGACGCACCCAGCGGCGCTGAGGCGTCCCGCTCCGTTGCAGCAATGTCTGCCTCGGCCATGAGCGCGTCGAGGATCGCTGTCAACTGGTCTAAGAGTTGCGGGTCTCTGAATGTGCCGTCATCCGAGAGCTGATCCTCCACCTCGGCGACGGCAAGCTCGAGGTCCACCACGCGAGCGCCGGCTGCTCCCAGAGAGCCGCGAAGCTGGTCCTGGGCCCAGGTCGCTCCGAAGCTGGACGTGCTGGCACCGATCACTGCGACTGCCAACCCACGTAGTGCTGCCGTTGTCACCGGGCGCGACGCCCAGTCAAACGCGTTCTTCAACTGGCCGGGGATCGACGCGTTGTACTCGGGCGTCGCAATGATCACGGCGTCTGCCCAATCGAGCAGACTGCGAAAGTGACTGACGGCAGCCGGCGGCGTCCCTTCATCGTCAGCATTGAACGGCGGGATGTCTCTGAGCGCCTCATAGCGCTGATACTCAACGCGGGCCGGCAACCCATCGGCCGCGACTGCGAGCAGCTTGGTGTTGAACGAGTCGCGCCGGAGACTGCCCGAGATTCCCAGGACCCGAGTGATCGCCTGAGTCACGGCCTATACCTTCGCTTTCGGCAGCTCGAACTCGGCTGTAAGCGTAACCTCGTTCGACAGCGCATACCGTCCTCCGGGGAGTCGCTGGTTCCATGTCACGCCAAACCGCCTGCGGTCAATCACCGTTTCGAGGTCGATCCCGACACGCTCAGTGGCGTGGGAGTCGTCTGCCACGTACAACAGTCGGCCACGCAACTCCACACGCTCGGTGTGACCCCGCGCCGTCAGATCGCCGATGACGACGAGTGTTTCGTCATCGGCGAGGGTCACGGACGTCGACCGGAACTGAACGGTCGGGTGGCGCAGGGCGTCGAAGAATTCTGGCGACTGCAGATGCGTGTACTGTTCGTCGTTCTTGACCTGGATGCTGGCGGCTCTAGCCGAGCCGTTCAGGGTCATCTCGCCGGAGTCGTCCACCTCAAGGGTGGCGTCGAACTCGGCGACCCCGCTCCGGAATCGGGAGATCTTGTGCATTGCCGAGATCCCCACGGTGGAGTGGATCGGGTCCAGCCGATAGGTGCCCGGCGTAGCTCGGGGGAAGGTGTCTTCGCTCATCGTTCGCCTCTCGTCGAGGTGGTCTGGTGGGTTGTTGCTCCGGACGTGTCCGTCAGCGGATAACCACGAGGATTCGCAGCGATCTGGCCTTGAGTTCCGGCCATTAGGTCAGATCGCTGATCTGACCTAATGGCCGGGCAGGGTTCCCTCGTGACGAGAGCCAACTCTCGAAGGATCGGCGGGATCTGGTTCACCTCGTAAAGGTGCGAGCGCTGCCGCCTGGGCGCCCTGTCCTGCCGAGAAGGATTCCCCTTCTTCACGTACTCCAGACGGTAGGAACTCCCAATGGCTCGCACCCGCTGGTCTCTGTGAATACTCGTAAAGTGTATACTTTTCGAGTTACTTGGGTCAAGAGATATATCCAGAAATTGCAGGGCCGCACGAGAACCGCCTGTTTCTTCAAGTGCTTCCGCAAGACCTCTCTGCGAAGAGAAGTGATTCTGGGCGCATCCTCCGGTTGCGTCGCTAGAGCGGTATCACGGATGGGTCAACGTAGTAGATAAAGGGTGCGCACGACGATTGCCGTGCGCACCCGACATGCCGAACGTAATGGCTACCCGCGAACAGCGAGTGCCAGTGAGTCGACACCTGCCGCGCCGGCGAGCACATCTGCCAACGCCGCGACGAGGTCCTCGGGCGCACCAGACCCTTGCGAGCGCCACGCGACGTGCCCGTCGGGTCGAACCAGTGCTGCGCCCTCGTGCCCGAGGGTCAAAGGTCCAACCAGGTGCGGCAGCACCTTGACCAGGAGTGGCATCTTCCCCTCGCGCGCCAAATCCTCTCCGGCTGCTTTCCAGCCAGTCGCGTCGGGGCCGCAGACCAGGACGAACGCCGTGTCGAACCAGTCAATGGTCGACTCGGTCTCGGCCGCATCCAGCCACATGTGTGGGAACCGGGCGCCCGGTCGATCGGTCGGCCAGTAATACCGTGAGTCGTGAGGCGGGACCGGTGAACCGTCGTCGACCACGGCGGCACTGTCGGCGTAGATGAGCCCCATCGCTTGCCCCTCGCAGTTGATCTGTCGGTCCTGATCGATCAGGAGTGCGCGCCAGGGCTCGGGATCATCGTGACGGTTGTGGAAGATCTCATCCATCTCCTCGATCCGGTCAAAGCCCTCGACCGACCAGTTCGTGTTCGACCACGCCACCGGATGACGCTCGGTCTCGTAAGTGTCGAGCAGCGCAACAGTGCCACTGCCGTCCAGCACCGCAGCGAGCTTCCAGGCGAGGTTGTGAACGTCCTGGATGCCGGAGTTCATCCCGATACCGCCCGCTGGCGGAAAACGGTGGGCGGCGTCGCCAGCGAGGAACGCCCGGTCGCGGCGGAACGACTTCGCGACCTGCGCGCTCATGTTCCACACCTGGACGTTGATCGGCTCGACCTTGAGGTCGGGGATCCCCCAGTACTCGCGTACGAGGTCGATGAGATGATCGGTGCTGTACGGCTCCTCTCCGTCGCCGAGCAGCTGAATGAAGCGCCACCGGTCCCCGTCCGGCCCGGTCCCGAGCACGTCGAGGGCTGGACGTCCTTTCGGGCGGCACAGGAATCCCACGACGCGCCTAACGTGAGGCAGGTGTCCCACCGGCGCACGGAAGTAGTGGGTTGCACGCACCTGCAGCGTCTCGGGCCCTTCCATCTCGATGCCGACTCGCTCGCGTACGAGGCTCGCAGCTCCGTCGCACCCGACGATGTAGCGAGATCGCACCTCGAACTCCTCGCCGGTGTCGACATGGCGGAGTAGTGCGGTCACCCCCTCGGAATCCTGCTGGAACGAGATGACCTGTGTCGAACGACGAAGGTCGACCCGGGGCCGGGTCGAGAGCGCGTGGTCGAGTGCCTCTTCGACGACATCTTGCGCGACGATCGATTTCGGGGACGGCGTGTTGTTGCTGGGTTCCGGATGAGTCAGCGCGACGATCGGGCCACTTAAGCTCTCGCACCAGCTGATCACGTCGGAGTTCGGCGGCAGCCCGCCGCCACGCACCTGGTCCTCGATGCCCCATACTCGAAAGTGCTCCATCGTGCGCGCGGTGCTGCCGTACGCCTTCGGGTGCACCGTGGTCGCCGGGCGGCGCTCTGCAACGAGACTCGAGATCCCGAAGCGGTCGAGCAACAACCCGAGGCTCATGCCGACAGGACCGGCACCGACCACGAGAACAGGCACCTCGATCATCGCGCTTCCTTTCGTGTGACAACGGATGTGGTTTGGGATTCCGTACGGGCCGGATAAATGCCCAACGAGTTCACGACGTCTCCAGCAGTTCTCGGGCGAGCGTCCCACCGGCGACAACACGCTCAAGTGCATCTCGGAGCTCGCCCGGGTCTCCGGGGCCTGTCGCCCGCCAGGCGACATAGCCGTCAGGCCGGACCAGCACCGCACCGTCGCGCTCAATCGTCAACGGACCAAGCAGCGCCGTCAGCTGCTTGATCTCGAGCGCCAGGTCGAGCTCGGTTGCCAGGGCTGTGCCGGCCCGCGCCCACCCCTGCGCCCCAGGACCGCAGACGAGGACGAACGACATGTCGAACCAGTCGATCGTCGACTCCGTCTGATCCGCGTCGATCCATATGTGGGGAAACCGCGCGCCGGGTCGGTCCGTCGGCCAGTAGTACTGGGCCTCGTGCTCGGGCATCGGGGAACCATCGTCGATCAGAGCACCGTCGGCATAGATGTATCCGAGCGACTGGCCTTCGCAGTTGATCTGCTCGTCCATGTCGACCAACAGGTCGCGCCAGGTCCGGGGGTCCTCGCGGCGGTTCTGGAAGGCCACGTCCATTTCCTGCATTCTGCGGAAGTTTCCTACCGACCACTCGGTGTTGTCCTGCGCCACCGGACGGCGTTCGGCCTCGTACGTGTCGAGCAGCATCTCCTCGGCCTGTCCGTCGAGCACCATCGCGAGCTTCCACGCAAGGTTGTGTACATCTTGGATGCCCGAGTTCAGCCCCATGCCGCCCGTGACCGGGAAGCGGTGGGCTGCGTCGCCTGCCAGGAAGACGCGTCCTCTGCGAAACTCCTTGGCCACCTGGGCACTCATTCGCCAGGGCATGACGTTGATGAGTTCGACCTTCAGGTCCGGGATTTCCCAGTAGTCGCGGACGAGGGCGATGAGCTGCTGCTCGGTGAGCGGCTCCTGCCCCTCCTTCAGCTTCTCGAGAAAACGCCAGCGGTCCGCGTCCGGGCCGCTGGCCAGCACGTCGATGTGCGGCCGCGACGGGTCGGACGGCCGAACGAGGAACCCGATGGCACTGCGAACGTGCGGGAGACGGCTGAGATCAGCGCGGTAGTAGTGACTGGCCCAGAGCGCGATGGTCTCGGGACCGTCCATCTCCACGCCGAGCCGGTCGCGCACGACGCTGTCGGCTCCATCGCAGCCGACGAGATACTGAGCGCGTACCAGCACCTCCTCGGCAGTCTCTACGCTCCGCAAACGGGCACTGACCCCGTCGACGTCCTGCTCGAAGGACACCAGCTCGGTCGATCGGCGGATGTTCGCGGCCGGACTCGTGCTGAGGGCCGCGTCGAGGGCCTCTTCGACCGCATCCTGCGAGACGATCGACTTCGGGGCGGGCGTGTTGAGCGTCGCCTCTGGGTGCGTGTAGGCCACCAGTGGACCGCTGAGGCTCTCGCACCAGCAGACAACGTCGGCCGTGGCGGGCAGACCTGCCGCCCGGACCCGGTCCTCGATCCCCCACACGCGGAAGTGCTCCATGGTCCGCGCCTGGCATCCGAAGGCCTTCGGATGCTTGGTAGTCGTCGGGCGTCGCTCGGCGAGCATGCTTCGTATCCCCAGGCGGTCGAGCTGGAGCGCGAGGCTCATGCCCGCAGGTCCGCCGCCGACGATCAGGACTGGAACATCGATCGTGGAAGTCATTTTCTTTTCTTTCCTTTGCTTCGGTCTCTCAGGACTGCAGTGCCGTGTTCGATGCCGCCCGTGGGCGGTGGTGTTCCAGGCGATGCCCTTGCGGCCCCGGATGCCCAACGCATCCGGGGCCGCAAGCAGGGCTCATGGCGTCGCGGTGAGGCCGGTCCGCTCGATCGAATCGGCCAATTCGTCGAAGCTCGCGAAGCTGTCGGCGTTCTCCCTGGTGACGACCTTGGCAGCGACCAAGATCGACTTGGGCAATGGGAGATTCTGGTCCGTCCGGACGTTGTAGAGGCCCGCCAGCGCCATCGCGCCGATACGGACCGCGTCGACCGATGTCGTCATGAGAAGCTTGCCGGCCTTGACACCACCGATTCCGTCGCTGCCACCGTTCGACCCAGCCGCGATCAGCTCTCGGCCGCTCGCTCGCGCCGCGGTCACGGCTCCGAGTGCGCTCGGATCGTTGTAGGCGATGATGGCGTCGAGGTCGGGATCCTTGCTGAGCATCGGACCGGATACCGCCGCTGCTCCGTTCGAGTCGTCGGTGGCGTTGGACCGCTCTCCCGCGAACTCCAGCCCAAACTTCGCGGCCCAGTACTTCGACCGCTCCATCTGGTACAGAGGCCCCGCGACCGGGAACGCGATGTTGAGGATCCCGAACTTGGCCCCCGCCTTCTCAGCGGCGATCGCCTTGACCGTCTCGTATGCCTGGTGGTCCGCGCCCTTCATGATCTGACCGGTGAAGCCCTCGGGCAGCTCGCCGTTCTCGAGGGCGACATCGACCCCGATCAGCGGGATGCCCTTCTCCTGTGCCTGCTTGATGAGGGGAGACAGCGCCTTAGGGTCGAGCGGATTGACGAGGATCCCGTCCACCCTCTGGGCCAGCAGCTGCTGGAAGTTCGAGACCTCACGGTCGACCTTCAGCTGACTGTCGAGGACAATCGTCTTGGCCCCCAGGAACTTGGCTTCCGCCTCGAAGCCCTCGCCCAACGCGTTGGTCAGCTCGTTGCCGGACGTGTTGTTGAGATAGCCGAACGTCAGCGTCTTGCCCGGCTTCTTCGCCGGCAGGCCGTAGCTGGTGGGCAGATCAGATTCCGGGCCCGAATAGGGCGGAATGCTTGCCGCGTCCGCTCCCGGCGAGGACCCGTCGCCGGTCGAGGTGTCACTGGAGCTGCACGCGGTCATCATCAACAGGCAGGCGCTCGTAATGAACGCAGCGGCCGCGAGGACGCGCCCAGGTCGGTTTCTTGTGTGGATGGACATGTACATAATTCCTTCGATCTAGGTGAGCTGGTCGGATGTCGCGGCGGCCGATGGCGGCCCGCCTGTGATAACCGCGTCCGGGCCGTCTCCTCCCGACGCGCTACCGCGTGAGAGGCGGGCCGACCATCCGGTCTGGCGCAGGCGGTCAAGGCCGACCGCGGAGACGAGGATGGCGCCGGTGATGACCTGCTGCCAGTAGCCTGAGACCCCGGCGATGCCGAGGCCGTTCTGGAGGACGCCCACGAAGAGCACACCGACAACCGTCCCACCGATACCCCCGACGCCGCCGGTGAACGTAGTGCCACCAAGGAGCACCGCTGCGACCGCCGCGAGCGCGATATCGGTGCCGACGAGCGGGCTCGCAGCCCCCAGTCGGCCGGTCTGCACCACGGAAGCGAGCCCGGCGCACGCTCCGGCGATCGCGTACACGGACACCGTCGTCCAGGCCACGTTGATGCCCGTGAGACGTGCAGCTTCGACATTTCCGCCGATCGCACAGAGATCCCGACCGAAGTACGTCCTCTTATGGACATACGCGAACAGCGCGAAGCAGGCGCCCATGATCCAGACCGGGACAGGAAGCCCCAGGATGTTCGAGAATCCGACACTGTCGACGAACGACGACGTGACGTAGGTCGTCTTGCTCTCGGACCAGATGTTCACCACACCGGTGAGCACGGAGGCCACCCCGAGCGTTACGACAAAGAACGAGAGTCGCCACTTCCCGATCGGTATGCCGTTGAGCACTCCGCCCACGACAAAGCCGAAGACCACGGTCAGACAGGCAGCCACCGCTCCGGGGACACCAGCTTCGATGACCTTCGCCAGGAAGATCCCGGAGAGTGCCAGCGTGGCTCCGATCGAGAGATCAAGGCCCGCCGTGAGGATGATGAACGTCATCCCGCAGGCGCAGATCGAGACGACGGAGACGCTCGCGAGCAGGTTTTTGATGTTCTGGTCCGTTAGGAACTGGTCCTGCGTGATGCTGAGCACGAGAAACATGATCACGAGCAGAGCAAGCACCGCGCCGTAGCGACCGAAGCCATCGCTGGTCGGTCGCGGGAGTCGGCTGGCCCACGACGGGCGTTCGGGCGGCGGCTTGGAGATCGTGGAACTGTTGTTGATGCTCTTTGTTGACGTGCTGTCGATGGTGTTCACTCGTGACCTCCGGCGTAGTGGGCAATGGTGGATTCGGTGGCTTCCGCCCGTGACAGCACCGCACGGATCCGTCCACGGAACATCACGGCGATGCGGTCGCAGATGCTCAGCAGCTCGGGATTCTCCGACGAGCTAACGAGAATTCCCAGGCCGTCGTCGGCAGCGGCGATGAGCAGCCGGTGGATCTCGGTCTTGGCCCCTATGTCGACTCCGCGGGTTGGTTCGTCGAGGAGCAGGACCTGCGGCCTGATCGCAAGCCATTTGCCCATCACGACCTTCTGCTGGTTACCACCAGACAAAGTCTGGACAGTGGTGTTAGGTGACACGGCCTTGATCTGCATCGACACCATGGAGTCGGCCACTACGGGGCCTTCCTCCTTGGCGCGGTGCCTTCTCGCGCGGCGGGACCATGCAGTCGACGCCATGACGAGGTTCTCGCGGACACTCATGCCGAGGACCAGCCCCTGCTCCTTGCGGTTGGCCGGGACATAACCCACGCCGGCCCCGATCGCGTCACGGGGCCCTTTCGGATGGAATGGCGCGCCGCCGAGCTCGACGACCCCGGTCGCCGGTCGATGGAGTCCGAACACCGTCTCGAGCAGCTCACTGCGGCCGGCACCCACAAGTCCGGCGAGTCCGACGATCTCACCGGGAGCGACGTCAAGTGAGATCTCCTCGATCACCCCAGGGACTGTGACCTCACGGATGCGGAGGACGGGGTCTGCCGTCGGGCGCACACGATGGTTCTCTGCGAGCGTCTGGTGGCTGGCGCCGACCATCGCTTCGATCAAAGACGTTTCGTCGTAGTCGGCGATCGGCCCCTCGCTGACAAGGAGGCCGTCGCGCAGCACCGCGATCCGATCCGCGACGCGAAAGACCTCCTCGAGCCGATGAGACACGAAAATGGTCGACACCCCACCGTCTGCGAGGCCTCTGACACGGTCGAGCAACGCATCGACCTCATCGTCGGTCAGAGAGCTGGTGGGCTCGTCGAGGATGAGCACCCGAGCGTCGATCGACAGTGCACGCACGATCTCGACCAGCTGCTGCTGGTCCGGTCGCAACTGTCGCACCGGCGATGCCGGGTCGATGTCCATGCCGAATCGCGCAAGCAGCTCATGGGCGTCCCGCATGGTGCGCTTCCAGTCGATGCCGAATCGTGTGCGGGCCATCCGGTGGCCGAGGTAGATGTTCTCCGCGACGGTCAGCTCGGGTGCCAGCGTGGTTTCCTGGGTCACGGTCACGATGCCGTGGCGGATTGCCTCCTGCGGCCTGGAGAACGTGACGGGCTCGCCGTCGATGTCGATGCGTCCGGCGTCCGGTCGGACCTGTCCCGCCAACACCCGGAGCAAGGTTGACTTGCCGCACCCGTTCTCCCCGCACAGGCCGAGCACCGTGCCGGCGGTCGGGATCGTCAGATCAGCGCCACGAAGAGCCTGGACACCGCCATAGCTCTTACGAATCCCGGTGAGCCGCAGAGCGGGTACCCGATGAACCGTCGATGTGTCCTTCGTCACCATGCGCGAAACTGTATACTTTTCATCTCGTGAACGTCAACGACATGTATCCACTTTGTGCGAATTGATTGATGCAAGCGAAATCGATGACCTTCAGGCATTAGAAAAACGGGCCCGCCGCTTCATGGACCGTTAACAAGCGTCTAGCCGTAGTTCATCGAAAAGGCGGGAGGAGTCCCGCCCACACCGCACCGCATTCGCAAACCGAACGGCACCAACGGCGGATCATCAGGCCTCGGTTCACCCACCGCTGGCGGCCACCCCGCTTCAGCTACCTGCACCTGCCCCGATCCACTGTCGAAGCTTGATCAGGCCACCGGACTTCCCGTTCGCCGCCCACCACTACGAACACCACGGGCGCACGGGTCCACGTGGACCTTGAGAAACTCGGCCGCATTCCCGACGGAGGCTGGCACCGCAAAGTCGGGCGGAGCATCGGCAACCGTCGCAACAAGAAGCAGGGCGTGGGTTACGCGCCTCCCAGCCGCCAGGCGTGGCGGACTCGGAGGAACACCATGACGAACACAACGAGACCGCCGTCGCGTTCTGGGAACGGGGCCCGAGCATTCTTCGCGGCCCACCATATCGAGGTGCGGGCAGTGTTGACCGACAACGGATCCTGCTATCGCTCATCCTGTTTCGCAGCGGCGCACAGTCCGAACCTCAACTACGGCTACACCCGCCCCTATCGCCGAACAGGAAGGTCGAGCGCTTCACTCGCACCTTGGCCGCCGACTGGGCCTGGCTCCATCACCACCCGACCCCACACCGGGATCGGCGGCAAAGTCACCTATCGACCTCACCGGCCACAACATCCCCAGAAACTAAAGCGCCCCGCGGGACTTCGTGGAGGGGGCATCGATGCCCGGATCGCCGATCAGCTTGACCGCCGTGCGAATCGGCGTCGGCTCCCGAGATGGATCCAATATTCCCACAAGTTGAATGGCAGTGCGGGCCAGGTGCTTGGCGAGCAGCGACGATGCCACCAGCGAATTGCCTTCCTCACACGCCTCGTAGATCGTCTGGTGCTCAGCCTCGCCGAGCATGTAGGCCATCGGCATGTCCTTCATGCAAAGATTGATGTAGCGCTGCGTCGAGTCCGACAACGAGGCACACAACTGGCCGATCATCTCGCCAGCTCCCCGTGTCAGCGCGCGGTGGAAGGCTTTGTGGGGGGTGACCCACGCTTCGTAGTCGTGCGCTTCCACTGCCACCCGCATCTGTCTGAGGAGGTCCCGCATCTCTGGCAGGTCGTCAGCCATGTGCGGCACGGATATGCCGACCGCGAGCCCTTCCAGCGCGATGCGCGCGGCGAATTGCTGCTCGACATCGCTGGCCGACAGCGGCGCGACCCGCGCGCGCTTGTTGGGCTGGGATTCGAGCCACCCCTCGGCCTGGAGCATGCGGATCGCCTCGCGCACCGGCGTGCGACTGACGCTGATGCTTTGAAACAGCGTGCTCTGTGAGATAGCCGTGCCCGGTTCGAGGGTGCCGTCGAGGATCGCGCCCTTCAGCGTCTCGTACACCCACTCGGTGTTCGTGCGCCCCGCACGGCTCGCTCCGTTTTCCTCCGACTCGCACAGATCGGCGTCTAGGCCAGGGATGTCGCCACCGCGATCAAATCGTCGCCGGTCAGACAACTCACTCACCGAGGTCACCGTCCTCGAGGGCCTCTAGGATCCACATGCCCTCAGGGTATAGGTTTCAGAAGTGAGTTCACACCTTCGTCCCGCGAAGGTCGTACAGTCACGTGGCTCTCGTCGAATCCATTGTGGAGTCGACGAGAGCCACACCGTTGTCAGAGTGCGACGTTCACCGTCTTCGTCTGGGTGTACTCATCGATCGCACCTTCGCCCAGCTCGCGGCCCCAGCCGGACTGCTTGTACCCGCCGAAGGGCAGAGCGGCATCGAACGCGTTGTGCGAGTTGATCCACACGCTGCCTGCCTTGATCTGGCGAGCTGTCCGGTGCGCCTTCGAGATGTCCTGGGTCCAGACGCTGGCCGCCAGCCCGAACGGGGTGTCATTTGCCTGCGTGATGACACCCCGTTCGGCGTTGAACGGGGTGGCGACCACGACGGGGCCGAAGATCTCCTCGCGATAGACACTGAAATCGTCCTTCACGTCGACCAGAACGGTCGGCTCGACGTAGAAACCGTCCGTGCCGTGGCGACCGCCCCCGGACAGCGCACGAGCGCCGTCCCGTAGGCCCGCATCTATGTAGCCCGTCACTCGGGTGAGCTGCTCCTCGGAGATGAGAGGTCCGACTTCAGCCTCGGGGTCGAAGCCATGGCCGATCCTGCTGGCTTTCGCGACCTCGGCCACGCCTTGGGTGAACTCGTCGAAGATCGAGTCCTCGACAAGGAGACGAGAGCCAGATGTGCAGGCCTGGCCGTGGTTGAACAAGAATCCGCTGGCAGTTCCTGGAATCGCGGTCGAGAGGTCGGCGTCTGCGAACACGATCTGGGGACTCTTGCCGCCGAGCTCAAGCGAGACCTTCTTGAGGTTTCCCTTCGCAGCGTCGACGACGAGCTTGCCTACCTCGGTCGACCCGGTGAACGCAATCTTGTCGACGTCCATGTGCGAGGCAAGGGCGGCCCCGGCGTCGCCGTACCCGGTGATGACATTGAACGCCCCGTCGGGCAGCCCGGCCTCGGCCATGATCTCGGCCAGCAGGAGGGCAGAAAGTGGAGTCTGTTCGGCCGGCTTGAGCACGACGACATTTCCGCACGCGAGTGCAGCGGGGATCTTGAACGCCGCCATCAGGAGAGGGAAGTTCCAGGGCACGATAGCCCCACACACGCCCACGGACTCACGGAGCGTGTAGGCATGCCACGTCGTGCCCGGAGCCCAGGGGACGGAGACCGGGATTGTGCGACCCTCGATCTTGGTGGCCCAACCCGCGTAGTACGCGAAGAGCTCCGCAGTACACGTGACGTCGACGGCTTGCGCCACGCCGACGGACTTGCCATTGTCCAGAGCCTCGAGCTGCGCTAGCTCCTCGGCACGCTCGTAGATCTTCTCACTGATCTGGAACAACAGTCGCTGGCGCTGCGCTGGAGTCCAGAGGCTCCACTCTCCCTCGTACGCGGTGCGTGCGGCCTTGACTGCTCGGTCAATGTCCTCGGCCTCGCCCCACGCCGCGGTCGTGAGGACCTGTCCGGTCGCGGGATCGATGGTCTCGAAGGAGCGGCCGCTTGCCGCGTCAATCCACTGGCCACCGATGAAGAGCTTCTTGGGTCGGCTCAGGAACTCCCGAACCTTCGGAACGACCGAGTCGTGCAGGTCTGTCAATTGTGCGGTCACAAAATACCTCCGGAGGTTGACGCCACGTGTCTAGGTTGCTTGCGTCACACAGCATTCACGCTCTGCGCGTTGAGAGGTGTTCAGTCTCTGGACAGTCCGACTACGATGTCCAGGCGTCAGAGGTCGCGATCCGTAGAGTCCGCATGCGGGCGTACAAGGTTGTGCGTGACATACCTAGGGCTCTTGCGGCCTTGACCTTATTGCCGCCGGCATGCCTGAGCGCCGCCACGATGACGTCACGTGCGGCCTGGTCGAGCGCCGCCATCGGGGTCGCTGGATCCACCGAACGGTACTGCTCGGGCAGATCGTCCATCACGAGACCGCCTACTGTGCGCCGATTCGCCATGTACTCGATCACGGCGTTGAGCTCTCGCAGATTGCCCGGCCACGATTGTGCGGACAACGCCTGAACTACTCGCGGAGTGAAATGGACGGATTTATCCGCCCCAATGGACCTGAGCATCGCATTGGCGATCTCGGGGATATCCTTACGCCGCACGGAGAGCGGGAGAAGCTCCTCACGCTGCGTGGCCATGCCTGCGAGCAAGGCGGCCCGGCCGGTCAAGCCGCGGATCGGACCGGACGTGAAGATCAGCTGCGGCCTGTCCCGGGCACCGGCGGCTTCGATCACCAGGTCGAGCAGCTCGTCGGGCAACAGATCGATGCCATCGATGCACACCGACCCCGTCGAGTCCCGCACCGCATTCTGGAAGTCCTGCGCCCAGGACTCACGACCATTAACGAGTGCGAGGGCGGGGCTCAGGAGCTTCGCCGGCGGACGTGCCGCGAGCTGGCGCGCTCTCGTGGTGCGGCCCGTGCCTGGCTCGCCGGCCACGATCGTCCGCGCCGCAGCCGACGCAAGGTTTGATCGGGATCGTCCGACGGACCGAGTGCGACCGGAGATGCACGGATCCACACGGAGTACGGCCCCTCCCCCATCGATCTTGGTGATGTGAATCTTGACTGGCTGCCCGGACGCAAGAGACAGCTCGACCTTGGTGTCCTGCCGCGTTGTCGGCCCGTCCATGAGGACTCGGAGCAGCGCAATGTCAGCGGCGCTCAACAGGTCTGATGCACTCTGGTTCGAAAGCACGATGTTCTCGCCGATCGCGACGATGGCGCGCCTCCTCAGACCAGCGGCGACCTGGAAGGCCGCCAACAAGCTCTTTTCCGAGGCACGGCTCCCGTCGAGCAGTCGCTGCTCGATGTCGTGGACGGCGCGAGCGATGAGCGGCGGAAGCAGCGGGCTGGCCTTGTTGATCTTCGCGGAGATGTCCAGCACTCCCTCGATACGCTTCGTCAACGGGTGGCGGATCGGATGTCCGTAGCAGCTGAAACAACGAAGCGACTGGGCGAAATGCTCCGCTCCATTGATCGCGATTGAACGACGAGTCTCCATGACTGTCCCGAGCGCGTTGGTGCCTATCGTGTCCTCGAGGAGACTTGCGCCGATTCGGAGGTTGAGTGTGTCGAAGCGTTCCCCGACGCGTCTGTCGTCGAACCACCGTCGCACGACCCGGCAGTCTCGATCGACGAGCACGGTCGCGTAGCTGCTTCCTCGCAGGCTCGACTCGAGCTCATCGAGCACCGGCGCGGCTCCGACGAGCAACGAACTCTCGGTGTCGATCTCCACGTCTGCCGGGTCCTGGAACGGCGCAGTGGGATCAAGTCCGGCAAGGTTGGCCCGGCGCCATGACTCGGCGATGTCAGGTCTCATGTCCCCGGATCCGTCATTGCTGATTTTGGCCCTCATGACCCCTCCAGTCTTCGCACGCTCGGTTTGACACCTCCGATCCTGCAGCGGGTGCACGACCTGGACGTGGGAGTGGGCGGACTTTCTCTACACCTCGGCGATATGCCCCCCGTCTCCTACAACCGTAGCCGGACGCCACGTTCACCCCCGCCAGGACCGACGCGAACGACCAGGAACGCACGCCCGCGCTTCCCCACCGCCCGCACCATGCCGCACACCCGGCGCCGGGTCGATACCGGCGACGAGGCGCTCGCCGAGCTCGAGGTCCTCGTCGGATT
>NZ_LTCZ01000249.1:0-14200 GCF_001583455.1 Rhodococcus sp. LB1
CCTCCGAAGGGTGCGACCTTGAAGTCACGTCCACGCTGCTCGCTCATGCGGTTCCTCCATCCGTCTCGATCCGATCCCGTGCCAGAGACAGCTGGTCATGAAAGTCGACGTCGTGATGGGGTCGGCATGGGCTGCGTTAATTAACGACTTGTCATTCCTCGGTGGCCGACGAGTGAATGACATTTCTCGTCATGGAACCTGGGGACCGGTCCGTCTCAGCGGCATCGCCTACCGCGGCCGACTCTGCCGGTGCGGGCTCGATGATATCGCTGCCAGGCTCCAACACGACGTCGGCGACAGCCTTTTCGCGGCGAACGAAGGCGATGCCCACCAAGATGAGCGCGCCCCCAGCAGCTGCGGCACCGTCATTGCCTCCCCCAGCAGAACCCACGCGTACGCGGCGGCCGCGACGACCTCGAGCAGCCCCGCGAAGGACGCCAAACGTGAGCCGAGCATCCCGCTGGCTGTGATGGAAGTGAAATACGCAAGAGCAGTGCCGATCACACCAAGGAGGGCGAGCGGAACCCACCACGGCACGGGAGATCCCAGCACCGGCACAGTATCGAATGTGGCGACGAAGGGCACTACCCCCGCGAGGCCCACGAGTCCGAGAGCGGTACCACCCACCAACAGCCCGAACGCAGCCAACGCAACCGGCGGGAGGTCGTCGCTCGGATGACCCACGATCACGTAGTAGATGGCGCAGCCGATCGCGGCGAGACCAGCAAAGATCAGACCGAGCGAGTCGAGGCTCGTACCCTTCCCGGGCGAAACCACCATGGCGAGGCCGACCACCGACACCACGGAGCCGATCAGTACGACCACCTTGGGCATCCGGCGGGTGGTCGCCCAGACGAACCCGACCAAGAGCAGCGGGGCGAGGTATTCAACCAAAATGGCGCTGGAGACAGGGATCCGCGCGATAGCGGCAAAGTACATCAGCTGACATCCAGCGACGCCGATCAGGCCCATCGCCAGGATGCGCCAGCGGGCCCGCCAGACCCCGGACCAGTTGCCCCGCACCGCCAACAGTGCAATCGGCAGCAGGATGACACCACCGACGAGCGCCCGGGCGGTAACGCCGGCCGCGGGGCTCCACCCCGCCTCCAACATCGGCTTCACGAAGGCACCGGACGTACCGAAGCTGAACGCGGCGACGACCGCGATCGCCAGTCCTGCCGGGGTCTTGCTCATGACGATGGACACCACCCTCCGTGCCGTAAGGGGCTAAACGATTTACACTAATTACGCTAATCGGCGGAAAATAAGGAGTCAAAGTGCATTTTGCCCCTGACACAGTTGCCGATCTCGCGTTCCTCGTCGACCTCGGCAACACCGACCCTGGAGCGACGCGCAGTGGCGACGGATTGCCGGATCCCGCCGCCCTCACCGCCCTGCTCGACACCCACGGATACTCGGGTCGGTTCGACCGCGACGACACTGAACTGCGGCACGTGCGGCGCGCACGCAGCTGGCTACGCAAGTCGTGGAGCCTGCCCCAAACCGAGATGGTCGACGAGATCAACGCCACCCTCACCGCGGCCCGAGCCCTGCCGCAGTTGGTAAGACACGACGGACTCGACTGGCACATCCACGCGATCTCACGGGACGCACCCCTCGCGGAGCGCATCACGATCGAAGCGGCGATGGCCTTCAGCGATGTGATCCGGTCCAACGAGACCGACCGGCTGCGGGTCTGCGAAGCAGAGGACTGCACCGGCCTGCTGATCGACCTCAGCCGCAACGCCTCCAAACGCTTCTGCAGCGTGCGCTGCAGCAACCGAGTGAACATGATCGCCTACCGCTCCCGCGCAACCTCTTCCTGACAGCCCGGGCGAATGACGCGGTATACACAGTCCAATGACCTTCCCCGTGGTGATGCCCAAGGTGGCGAAGAGGGTGGTGCTGTCCCGGACGAAGTCACGGCTGCGCTATGGACAGGAGATCCACTGTGCGGTCGACACCGAGGTTGCTGGCAGCTTGACCGTCCTCTCGTCGGTGATGTGGTGCACCCACGCCCGGTAACAGCAACTTCCAAGAACTGCAATTACAATTGCAAAATGATTCTCGATGCAATTTCGCAGGCATTACGATTGGATTAGGTTGAGAGTGATCACCTGACAGTTCAGAGGAGACGAGGGCGCATGGCCACGAAGACCAAGCCGGCGGCGGGTCCTGCGACCTTCGATGAATTGTTGACCGAGATCCGGCAGCGCGAGGGCTCGTTGTCGCCGTCACACAAGAAGCTCGCCGAGCGGGTGATGTCCGACCCCGAGGCCGTGGCGTTCATGACCATCTCGGAGCTCGCAGCCGCGGTCGGGGTCAATGAGGCCACCGTCGTACGGTTCGCAACCGGGTTGGGGCTCAAGGGATATCCGGGGCTGACGCGGCTGTGCCGGGAGCGTCTCCAAGAGCAGGCGCAGCTGCTGCGCCGTTTCGACAACCTCGAGCACATGGCGGCGGAAGGGGCCGGGCTGATCGAACAGACCGTCGCCCTCGATCAGGCCAACATCGCCCGCACCTTCGCCCGGATCGAGGATGCGACGTGGGATTCGGCGGTCGAGCACCTCGCCCGGTCCCCACGCGTGCATGTCATGGGATTGCGCAAGTGCCACGCCCCGGCGTACCTGCTCGGGTATCTGCTGCGCATGCTGCGTGAGGATGTCGAAATCGTCACCGCCAGCGTCGGTTCCCTGACCGATGATTTGCGTCGGGTCCGCGAGGGCGACAGCTTTGTGGCGATGTCGATTCACCGTTACAGCGCCGATACCGTGCGCGCCGCCGAGTGGGCGCGGCACAGCGGGGCACACGTCATCGCCTTCACCGACAACGCCAGCTCCCCGCTCGCCGCGTATGCGCACGACACCTTCTACATCGATGCGTCGAGCGCCTCGGTGTTGCGCTCGATGACAGCGTTCACCTCGCTGGCTCAGGCGATGTCCGGCGGCGTCGCGCAACTTCTGGGACATCGGGTGCGCGAAACCCTCCTCGAGGAGGAGAAGCTGCTGAGCAACTTCAGCGTGTACGCCACCGACGCTACGAAAGGCTGACGGCAACAGAAGGTCACGGCCTGCCTATATCGACGCCGAACGAGTCAGCCCCCTCGTTCTAAATCCTGCGCGCGCCAGGGCGCAGAAATTCCTCGGTCGCAACAACAAGTTGGTGTGCCGAGTCGCGCCTGGTTCGCATGAGACGAGTGGGGTGCACCCGATATGGTGCACCCCACTTCCCGAGTCTGCGAGGGCTACTACTGGCGTGATTCCGCCACCCCGACGTCGCTGCCGGTCGCGGCTGTCGCGGCGGTGCGTCGCTGGTGGATCAGTCCCGCGGCCACGGCCATGACTGTGACGATCATGGTCAGCACCAGGGGGGTTCGGGTGGCCGGGACGAAGGCCATTCCGCCGACGATCGCCAGCAGAATTGCACCAACGACGTACGACAGGTAGGGGAAGCCCCACATCTTGACCGGTAGCGCGGCTTTCTCCTCCGCGGTCTTGTCGCGGCGGCCGACGATTTGGGTGGCGCAGATGCACAGGTATACGACCACGGCGACGGCACCGGAGGAGCTGAGCAGGAATGTGAATACGGCGCCGGTGGGCAGGAAGTAGTTCGCGATCACGGCGAGGAATCCGGCGCTCGAGGCGGCGAGTACCGCTTTCACGGGGACGCCGGACTTGCCGGTCTGTCCGAGCCCCCGGGGCGCTTCGCCGCGGCGGGCGAGCGAGAAGAGCATCCGGGAGGAGGAGTAGATGCCCGAGTTCAGGCAGGACAGCACCGCGGTGAGCACGACCAGGTTCATGATGGTTTGCGCGCCGGGCAAGCCGAGGAGGTTCAG
Organism: Rhodococcus sp. LB1; assembly: GCF_001583455.1. Taxonomy (NCBI): domain Bacteria; kingdom Bacillati; phylum Actinomycetota; class Actinomycetes; order Mycobacteriales; family Nocardiaceae; genus Rhodococcus; species Rhodococcus sp. LB1. Next base: position 3,836 of record NZ_LTCZ01000249.1, read on the forward strand.
CACGGCGGTGTAGGGGCTCTTGGTGACCTCGGTGGTGTCCCAGGGCAGCAGGGTGACGACCACCAGGATGGAGCCGACGTAGAAGATCAGGATGCGCCAGGCGACACTACGCATGCTCTGTCGGACAGCTTTGACCGGATCCTTGGCCTCACCTGCGGCGATGGTAACCAGTTCGGTGCCGAAGTAGGAGAAGAACACTGTCAAGGTGGCAATCAGGAGCGGGGTGAGGCCGTTCGGGAACAGCCCGCCGTGGCCGAGAAGATTTGAGGTGCCCGGAGAGTCGAAATGCGGAAGCAGACCGCAGATCGCGGCGATCCCGATGCCGATGAACAGCGCGATCGCGGTCACCTTGATCATGGCGAACCAGAACTCGAACCGAGCGAAGGACGTCACCGCCGCCAGGTTCACCCCGGTCAGCACGGTCATGAAAATCAGTGCGTAGAGCCAGGTGGGCACGACGGGGATCAGTTGGTTCGCGATCGCGGCGCCGGCGATCGCCTCGAAGGCGACGGTCACGCACCAGTGATATGCATAGAGCCACCCGACGGACAGCCCAGCCCACGAGCCGAGTTCGCGGGAGGCGTATGTCGAGAACGAACCGGTCTCTGGGCTTGCGGTGGCCAGCTCGGCGAGCATCCGCATCACCAGAATGATGAGGAGCCCGGTGAACAGATAGACCAGGACGATGCCCGGGCCGGCCGACGAAATCGCCTTGCCGCTGCCGACGAATAGGCCGGCGCCGATGACGCCGCCGATGCCGATCATGGTCAGCTGGCGAGTGTTGATGGAGTGCATGAGATTTTCCGTGCTGGAAAGCGAGGTTGGCACGATGCCTTCTTCCGTGAAACGCGGGGATGTGACCCAGGTAACTGCGTGTCAGCCATGAAACACGTCATCGAAGCCGGATGCAAGTTTGTTTGCATAGCACTGACACTCTGCAAATATTGATCGTCTGGACGAAAAGTCGCTTCTAACTGGATAGATGCCACAGATTGGCGCGCCAGAATCTGCCGAAATCCATACCTGGACGGAGGCGGCATTCTCACCGCAACCAAAAATGCCCTCACCGGGCACGGCCGACACGGCCACCCCTGCACGAAACGCGATTAAAATTGCGTAATCAGTCCCCTTTGCAAATATACTTGCATTGACGGCGATGATGCTGTTGTATGGATCACATGAGGTCCCGATCGACGCGCTCGGACGACATCGCCAGCGCGGGATCGTCGGGCAGCGCCCCGCAATGGGAGCCTCCCGACCCAGTGGCCACACCGGCAGCGGGACAACGTATTACAGATCGAGAAGAAAGCGACGTGAAACGATGACGACCGCCCTGGTAACCCGATCGGGTTCGACCGCGACCCTGGCATTGAACCGGCCCGACCGCCTCAACGCGGTGAGCGAGGAGCTGTACCAGACGCTGATCGACGAACTGGTCGTGGCGGACACCGACCCGGACGTGCGCGCGGTCGTCCTCACCGGCACCGGGCGCGCGTTCTGCGTCGGCGCGGACCTGAAGGCCCACAAGTCGGGGACCCGCAGCCGGACGGACCAGGCGCACTACCTCGACCTCGCCCAGAAGGTATGCGAGCAGATCCAGACGATGGACACCCCGGTGGTAGCCGCGGTCAACGGCTACGCCCTCGGCGCCGGTGCGGAGATGGCCGTCAGCGCCGACTTCCTCGTCATCGCGGAGGACGCGCAGATGGGCTTCCCCGAGGTCAGCATCGGCACCTTCGTCGGCGGCGGCGTCACCAACCGGCTGCCGCGGTTGGTCGGGCTGCGGCGGGCCACCGACATGCTGATCATCGGTGAACGCTTCACCGGCAGCCAGGCCCTCGACTGGGGTCTGGCGCACTCCGCCGTTCCGGCCGATGCGCTACTCGACGCGGCGCACAACCTAGCCGACACCCTCGCCGCGAAAGCGCCGCTGTCCCTTGCTCGGATGAAGGCCGCCCTCCGGCGCAACGATCCCCTCGACGTCGTGCTCGACACCGAACCGCAGGAACTGCTCGCACTGATGGGCACACAGGATTGGGCCGAAGGCGTGGCCGCCTTCGGCGAGCGCCGCACCCCGATATTCAAGGGAAAGTAGAGATGACAACCATGGCACAGCCCGCCCCTGCCGCGGTCGCCGCTCCCCCGACACCGACCCGCACCCCGCTCGAGCGCCTCTTCGACCCCCGTTCCATCGCGATCGTCGGCGCGTCCACCAGCCCGACCAAACGCGGCTACCAGGCCGTCCGCGCCCTGCAGCAGGCCGGGTACGAGCACCCGGTGCACCCCGTCAACCCGAAGGCCACCGAGATCCTCGGTCTCGAAGTCGTCCCCTCGATCGACCAACTGCCCTACGGCATCGACGTCGCCCTCATCGCCCTGCCCGGCGCCGCGGTACCTGACGCCCTGCGCCGCTGCGCGGCAGTCGGAATCGCCGGAGCGGTCGTGCTGGCCAACGGATTCAAGGAAACCGGGGACTCCGGCGCCGACCTCGACGCCGCCCTGGCCGAGGCGATCGCCGAGACCGGCGTGCGAGTCATCGGACCGAACACCTCCGGAATGCTCAACGTCTCCACCGGCGCGAACCTGGTCGGGCTGCAGGACGTGCCCAAGGGCCCGATCAGCGTGGTCACCCAGAGCGGAAACATGCTGTTATCCCTGGTCAACGACAACCGCGCATTGAAGGGCCCCGGCTTCCACGCCTACGTCGGACTCGGTAACCAGGCCGACGTCCGATACGACGAATGCGTCACCGAACTCGCCCGCCACAGCGGCACCGGTGCCGTCGCCATCCACTCGGAGGGTTTCGCCGACGGGCGGGCGTTCCTGCAGGCCGCCACGCGCGCGGTGCAGGACAAGCCGGTAGTAGTTCTGCGCGGTGGACGCTCCGAAATCGGCCAGCGCACCGCCCTCTCGCACACCGGGTCGATCGCCGGCTCCGACGCCGTCGCCACCGCGGTGCTGCGTCAGGCAGGTGTCGAACTGGTGGACCGCTCCGACGAATTGGCCGTTGTCGCCGGCGCATTGGCCACCACCGCCCCGATCGCTCCCGGCCGCAAGGTCGCCATCCTCTCCGACGGCGGCGGCCACGCCACCTTGGCCGCCGATGCACTGACCGCCCGCGGTATCGAACTCGCGCAGATCAGTGATCAGACCCAGCAGGTCCTGCGGGAGCTGCTCGGCGGGCCGGCGTCGGTGGTCAACCCCGTCGACGTGGCCGGGGCCACCGACGCCGATCCCGCGGTATTCGCCGACGCGGTCGACGTCCTCATGAGGGATCCGGCGGTCGGATTGGTGCTGATCGTGGGCCTGTACGGCGGCTACCACCTGCGTTTCGACGCCAGCCTGAGAGACACCGAGGATGCCACCGCCGACCGGCTCCTCGAACTGACGGCCTCGCATGGGGTGCCGCTGCTGGTGCAGAGCTGCTACGCCGGTGACACCGTCTCCAACCACGACCGCCTGCGGGCCGGTGGGGTGGCGGTGATCAACTCCATCGACCACGCCGTCCGCGTCGTCGCCGCCCTCGACCGGCGCGGGCACCGCCTGGCGACCGCGGCGCAGCGCTCGCCCCTCGCCCTGCCCGCCCCCACTTCGCGTGCCGCGGACGGAGCCGGAATCCTGGACGAGCCCACCGCCCGCGCTCTCGTCGAGGACGCCGGCGTCGACATCGGCGGATGGACCTTCGCCCGCACAGTCGACGAGGTCGTCGCCGCGGTCACCGGATATGGGCGGCCGTGTGCACTGAAGATCGTGTCGCCGCAGGTCATCCACAAGTCCGACGTCGGCGGGGTGAAACTGAACGTAGTCGAAGCCACCGCCGCGGAGAACGCCCAGGCGATCATCGGCGCGATCACCCGCAACGTCCCCGGCGCGGCAATCGACGGCATCGTCGTCACCCCGATGGCCGATACGGGCATCGAACTGCTCGTCGGCGCCACCCGCGACCCGATCTTCGGCCCGGTGGTGGCCTTCGGCAGCGGTGGAGTCATGGTCGAAGCGCTCGAAGACGTCACCTTCCGTGCGGCACCGTTCACCGAACTCGAGGCCCACGAGATGATCGACGAGACCATCGCCTCCCGCATGCTCGACGGTTACCGCCACCTCCCGGTGATCGATCGGGCAGCGCTGGCTCGGTTCCTCGTCCGCGTCGGAGACATCGTCGCCGCGCACCCGGAAATCGGCGAACTCGACCTCAACCCTGTCATCGCATCGGACACCGGCATCGTCCCCGTGGACGTAAGGATCATCCTGTCCGACAACATCTCTGGAGCACACGCATGAGCGACCCCCTTCTGATCGATCGCGTCGGCGACACCGTCGTCTGGACGCTCAACAACCCCGAGGCCCGCAACCCCATCTCCGAAGCCGACACCATCGAGGCACTCGAGGACGCCGTCACCGCGGTCAACCGCGACCCGAGCGTACGGGTGGCGATCCTCACCGGCGCCGGCTCCGCCTTCTCCTCCGGCGGCAACGTCAAGCACATGCGCGACAAGGAAGGCATGTTCGGCGGGTCCCCGGCCGAACTGCGCCAGGGCTACCGGCACGGCATCCAACGCATCCCCAAGGCGCTGTACCACTGCGAGATCCCGACGATCGCCGCCGTGAACGGGCCCGCGATCGGCGCCGGCTGCGACCTCGCGATGATGTGCGACCTGCGGATCGCCTCCAACACCGCGAAGTTCGCCGAAAGCTTCGTCAAGGTCGGCATCATCCCCGGTGACGGTGGTGCCTGGCTGCTGCCCCGCGCCATCGGCATGGCCCGGGCAAGCGAGATGGCGTTCACCGGCGAGGCGATCAGCGCGCAGACAGCACTCGAATGGGGCATGGTCTCCGCGGTCGTCGAGCTCGACCAGCTCCTGGCGAGCGCCCACCAACTGGCCGACCGGGTGGCAGCCAACCCGCCCCACGTGCTGCGAATGACCAAGCGGCTGCTCCGCGAAGGTCAGCACCAAAGCCTCGAGAGCATCCTGGAACTGTCCGCGGCCATGCAGGCGGTCGCGCACCACACCGAAGACCATCACGAGGCTGTCGGGGCCATGCTCGAGCGGCGCACCCCACAGTTCAGCGGCCGATGAGCGCCACCGCCCCGGTTCGGGTCGGGTCATCGGCGGCGGCATCATGGGATCGGGAATCGCCGAGACCGCCGCCCGCGCCGGCTGTGAGGTCACCGTCATCGACGTCGCCGCGGCCGAGGCCGTGCTGCCCCGAATCGACGAATCCCTCAGCCGCGCGGTCTCGTCCGGGAAACTCTCCGAGAACGACGCCCGCGCGTCACTGTCCCGGATCAGCGCGGCACCGGAACTGTCCGTCCTCGACGAGCAGACGGTAATCATCGAGGCCGTTCCGGAAATCGAGGACATCAAACTCGATCTGTTCGCCCGGCTCGATTCCATCGCCCGACCCGACGCGCTGCTCGCCACCAACACCTCGTCGATACCGGTCGCACGGATCGCGGCGGCGACAACCCGACCGGAGAAGGTCATCGGTGTGCACTTCTTCAACCCGGTTCCGATCCTGCCACTGGTCGAACTCGTCCCCAGCATGCTGACCGCATCCGAGACCACCGATGCGGCAGCCCATTTCGCAACGGAGGTCCTCGGCAAGCGCGTCATCCACGCAAAGGACCAGGCCGGATTCGTCGTCAACGCACTGCTGATCCCATACCTGCTCTCCGCGGTGCGCATGTACGACACCGGAGTCGCCACCGCCGAGGACATCGACCAAGGCATGGTCGACGGCTGCGCCCACCCACTCGGACCGCTCCAGCTGATCGACCTGATCGGCATCGATACCACCGTGGCCATCGCCGACGCCCTCTACGCCGAGTTCAAAGAACCGCACCTCGCCGCCCCACCGGCACTGCGCCGGATGTGCGACGCCGGCATCCTCGGCCGCAAGAGCGGCCACGGCTTCTACCAGTACACCAGGTAAAAGGGACACCGACATGACCTCAACCTCGCACACCTCGTCGGTCATCGTTGCCGGCGCCCGCACCCCGGTCGGGCGGCTGCAGGGAACGCTGAAGGATTTCTCCGGGCCGCCCTCGGCGGCATCGCCATCGCCGGCGCACTCGACAAGACCGGAATCTCCGGCGATCTGGTGGATTACGTCATCATGGGCCAGGTCCTCACCGCCGGTGCCGGTCAGATCCCCGCACGCCAGGCCGCGGTCGCCGGGGGGATCCCGATGTCGGTTCCCGCCTTGACCGTCAACAAAGTGTGCCTATCGGGTATCGACGCGATCGCGCTCGCCGACCAGCTCATCCGCGCCGGCGAAGCCGAGATCGTTGTCGCCGGCGGCCAGGAGTCGATGTCGCAGGCACCGCACCTGCTCGAACACAGCCGAACCGGATACAAATACGGCGACGTGACGCTGCGAGATCACCTCGCGTACGACGGATTGCACGACGTGTTCACCGACCAGGCCATGGGCGCGCTAACCGACCAGCACAACGCCATCGAGCCGCAGCCGGTCACCCGAGCCGAGCAGGACGCGTTTGCCGCCGCATCCCACCAGCGCGCCGCGGCGGCGTGGAAGAACGGGCTCTTCGACGACGAAGTCGTGGCGGTGTCGATCCCGCAACGCAAGGGAGACCCCCTCACTTTCTCGAAAGATGAAGGCATCCGGGCCGACACCACCGCCGAATCGCTGGCCGGCTTGCGGCCGGCGTTCGGCGCCGACGGCACCATCACCGCCGGATCGGCGTCCCAGATCTCCGACGGTGCCGCCGCCGTCGTGGTGATGAGCAAAGCCCGGGCCCGTCAACTCGGCATCACGTGGTTGGCGGAGATCGGCGCCCACGGCATCGTCGCCGGTCCGGACTCGACCCTGCAACGCCAACCCGCCCACGCCATCACCACGGCCTGCGCCCGCGACGGCGTCAGTCCCGAATCGCTCGACCTGGTCGAGATCAACGAGGCGTTCGCCGCGGTCGGGATCACCTCGACCCGCGAACTCGGGCTCGACGAGGCCAAGGTCAACGTCAACGGCGGAGCCATCGCTATCGGCCACCCGCTCGGCATGTCCGGTGCTCGCATCACCTTGCATCTGGCCCACGAACTCCGCCGCCGCGGCGGCGGAATCGGCGCCGCCGCGCTCTGCGGAGGCGGCGGCCAAGGAAGCGCTCTGCTTCTCCGCGTCCCTGGATCCTGACCGGAACCACACGAATGTCTGTGCAACCCCGACCGGGCGGCGCAGACGGCACGGACCAACTGCCCGGCCTGCAACAACCAGGTCGGGCATCGCCGTCCTGATCCCCATCCTCGACTTTCGGCACTCTCGATATCAGCCCACGATTTCCGCGGAGGTACCGCAATGAACGCCCACATCGACGAAAGCACCGTCGCTGGCCTGAAGTGGTTGGTGATCTCCGGCGAGCGCACAGCCGCGTTCAGCCTGCTCGGCGAGTACACCCTCGAGGCGATCACTTCAGTCCAGAACGAACTGCCGGAACGCGAGGGCCTGAAGTCCTTCACCCGCAGCGGAGTCGGCCACCGCATCCTGACCGATGTGAGCGCGGCGACCGAGCAGACCTACCCCCACTACGCCGAGGAACTTCGCGCCCTCGCGTCCGGTGCAGGCCTCGACTACCGTGATCTGCTGCTCGCCAATTTGCGCGGCGACATCGGCGTCGACGACGGCACCGGCTGCACCGACCTCGCCTGGCGTGGATCTCGCTCCTTCGTCGCACATAACGAAGACGGCGCCCCAGCCCTCAACGGGCACTTCATGTTCCTGACTCTACGGATCGACGGCGACATGCCCGTAACGGTGCAGTGGTATCCCGGGTTCCTGCCGGCCAACACCATCGCCGCCACCGGCGCCGGACTGGTCTGGGGAATCAACCACATCCAGGTCACCACGCCCATCGCCGCACCGGGCCGCCACTTCGTCGCCCGTGCCCTCCAACAGTGCACCGACTTCGACCACGCGCTCGACTACCTGCGCACCCACCCCAGCGCCGGCGGCTTCGCCTACACGATCGGCGACACCACAACAGGCCGGGTTGCGATCGTCGAATCAGCAGCCGGACGAGTCGCTGCCCGCGAACTCGCGCCGGAGAGCGCCTTCGAATGGCACACCAATCACCTCCGGTTCATCCCCGACCCACCCGATCTGGCACCCGCCGGCACTGCAACAGCCAATCTGGGGCAACGAGAGGAGAGCTTGGGACGGGGCAAGACCCTCGACACCCTGGACCCCGTACTAGAGCCGAACGTCAACTGGTTCAAACGGATACTCTGCGGAGCGCCCGTCCCCGACGGGGTTCATCGCACCGCCGCAGGTTCCGACCCACTCCAAACACTGTGCACGACCGTCACGAACCTCACCGACAAGACGATCTCCATCAACAGCGCATGCGGATCCAGCACAACGTTGCGGTTGGAGGATTTCACACACGGCAGGTCCTAACCGGACTGCTGGCGTCACCACCCCCGCACCACGACGCCGGCACTCCACATCACACCTCGCTCGAACAGTTGACCGCCAGCCGGAAAGACACCCAGTCCCCCGCCGTGGACGTCGAGGACGCCGACACCGCCGAGTCCTTCGAACTGCCCGGCGCCGACCTCTCCGGTGAAGAATTCACCGCCCGCGTCATCCCCAAGCAGTCGGACGAATTCACCAGTTGCTTTCTGGTCCACCATCGCAGCCGCCTCGCCGAACCTCAGCAGCTGCTCTGCCGGGACTGCGCCTGAGAACGTCGATCAATCGGAGTGCCTCGCATCTCCGGGATCCCGGCTTCCCGAATTCGGTCGTCATCGCGCACGCGGAGAAGCCTTTCACGTCGCCCGTGGGCCCGCGGCCGAGGCGTTGCGGATTCACATCCCGGCGGATGGCACATGGCACGGACGGAAAGGTCAGGGCTCGGGTCGGTCGGCCGGAACCTGCGGGTAGACCACGACACCGTTCTCCTTCACCCACGTCCCATCACCGCCATCGGCATGCTCGACGAGCAGCTCGACCGTCGGGATCTCCGCGGACAGTGGATGATCGAACGCCGCCCGGGCATTCCGCGCGCACACCGTCTCCTCGGAGCTGCCGGTGAAGAGGGGGTCGATGACGAATCCCGGGGTGAACCGGCCACCGAAACCGTCGCCGCCACGCAACGCCTCCTGCCGGCCCCGCCACCACCGGGTCAGAGCGCGGGCACGGGTGATGTGTTGGGGTGCTTCCACATCGAGGATGGTGAACTTCTCATAGTCCGCGTAGGCGAGGTCGCGCATGAGCCGCGGGCCGAGGCCGGGCCAGCTGAACGTGCCCTCGAGGACCAGGTTCTCCCCGCGGGACAGGCAGATCTCGGTGATGGTGTCGAGGAGCTTCGTCGATTCGGTGTGCACGAGGGTGGCGAGTTCGCGGGGCATCAGGCGGTGCCCGTCGGCGAGGTCGATGTTCAGCAGGTCGGTGTAGATGCCCTGTTCGATGGCGTCCCGGAGCAGATGGTCCTTGACCTTGTCCGCGTCGAGTACCCGCCATCCCTGTCCGGCGAGGTGTCGGCGGTCGATGCTCGATGACTTGCCCACCCCGGGTGGGCCGGCGGTCGTGGGCGCCAGGAACTGGCGGCCGATCCCGACGTCGGTTTGCTCGGCCAGGTAGGCGTCGACGATCGCGTCCCGCGTTCGGCGGCGGGCGACCGGGTTGAACAGGTGGATCGAGGCGGGGTCAGAGTGCATTCGCCTGCGCACGCCGTTCGGCTGTGGCCGCGAGCAGCACCCGGTAGTCGTCGTCACTCAGTAGGTCGCGGGAGCGTTCGATCTGATCCCACGTCCCCCGCACATAGCTCTCCCCGAGCGGGTCGTCGCCCGGGACGTGCCCGAAGGTGTACTCCCACGCCAGCAGTTCGGCCATCATCCGCTCGTGATCGATCCGCTTCGCCGCATGCTCGAGCAGCACCTCCCGCGGGGAGCGGTCCCGGGCGGTCGGGTTCAACCGGAGCTTCTTCACGATCCGGCTGACCTCCGGTTGGGTGACGGCCAGGTTCTTCGCGATCACCCGCTGCGGCACCTGATTGTCCGTCGCGTGCGCCACCGCACGCAGCAACTTGATCTGCAGCAGTTCCTTCTCCGCCGGGATCGCCCGCAGATCCCGCTCCACATCACCAGTCAACGCCATCGTGCACCACCTCCAACTGCAGTTATACAAAATTGTATCACTGCTACGAGGGTCACCCGGCGGAAGGTCACGCCGGCGGGAAGTGGAGGCGCCTATCGAGTACGCCAATCCCCCGCAAGCCCACTGATCTGCCGGGGCCCGGGGACCACGGGTGTGACTCATCTGACCTTTGACTTCAAGTACTTGAAGTTCTTAACGTCGATGGTGTGAGTGCACGAACCACCCGACACGTCTACACGATCAAGGACG
>NZ_LTCZ01000250.1:0-3126 GCF_001583455.1 Rhodococcus sp. LB1
CGAACGGTTCTCCGGCAAGCTCCGCCATGTGCACTTCCTTTTTCGAGGCGAGCGGGTGGGATGCCGGGACGGCCACGACGAGGTGTTCGTCGACGATGATGCGGGACCGGACACCGGCGGGCACGAAATCCCACCGGCCGAGGCTGACGTCGACCTCGCCCCGGAGAACCCGGGCGAGCGCGGGGAGCGCGAAATCCTGGCTGTAGAGCCGAAATTCGATGCCGGGGTGGGCCTTCCTGACCTCCCGGGCCAGCACTCCCACGAGTACATGGGTCGATGCACCGGCGTAGGCGAACGTGACAGTGCCTGCCTCCCCGCGATCGGCGGCCAGCACGGTGGCGCGGGCCCGCTGCTCGGCGGCGAGCATCTCCTGGGCGGGTGCCACCAGCGCCGCTCCGGCCACGGTCAACCGGACACTGCGTGTGCTCCGGATGAACAGGTCGGTTCCGAGGTCGCGCTCGAGTTGTCGCACTATCCGGCTGACCGGTGGCTGCGCCAGGTGTAGTCGCTCGGCCGCCCGCCCGAAATGTAGTTCCTCCGCCACTGCGAGGAACACCCGAAGTTGTTGGAAATCCACGTCGCTATTATTTCATGAAATGAAATAGTAGTGCCATCAGTAAGTATTGGACGCGGCGTAATGGCGGTGGGATGGTTGAGGGGATTTCCCCCACGGAAGAAGACTCATGACACTGCAGAGCACTCCCACCGCCTTCGCCCCGGAGGCGGCCGACGATCGGCAACCGGGACGACCGCACCAGGATGCCCTCGGCCGCACCGCAAGCGGTCCGTTAGCCGGAATCGTTGTCGCCGACTTCAGCCGGGTCCTGGCCGGGCCCTACTGCACCATGCTTCTGGCAGACATGGGCGCCACCGTCATCAAGGTGGAGGGCCCGTCCGGTGATGAAACCCGTGCGTGGAAACCGCCGGTCTTCGACGGTCAGTCCACGTACTACCTGTCGATCAACCGGAACAAGAGGTCGATCGCGTTGGACTTCGGCGACCCCGACGATCTCGCGACGGCCCGCGGTATTGCCGAGAGTGCCGACGTCGTCGTCGAGAACTTCAAGCCTGGCGGACTGGACCGCTTCGGCCTCGACTACGCGTCCATTGCGGAACGCAACCCCGCTGTCGTGTATGCGTCGATTACCGGATTCGGCTCGGCCGGAGGTGCCGCCCTGCCCGGATACGACCTGCTCGTCCAGGCGATGTCCGGGATGATGAGCCTCACCGGGGATCCGGATCTCCCCGCCTACCGCTCCGGCGTCGCGGTCTTCGACGTCATCACCGGACTCCATGCCGCCATCGGAGTCCTCTCCGCGCTGCACGAACGCGGCCGCAGTGGCCGGGGCCAGCGCATCGAAGTGAACCTCATGTCCTCGGCACTGTCAGGCATGGTCAACCAGACCGCCGGGTTCCTGCTCAGCGGGAATGTGCCCACCCGCATGGGTAACGAGCATCCCAGCATCTATCCCTACGAGCCGCTGCCCACCGCGGACGGCGACATCGTCCTGGCCATCGGCAACGACCGGCAATTCCGCACTCTGTGCGACGTCATCGGTGCGCCCGAGCTGGCGACGGACCCCAGGTTTGCGACACCACCGGACCGCAGCCACAACCGTTCGGAACTGCGCCCCATCCTGCAGGAACTGTTGGCCGCCAAGCCCGCGTCCGAATGGTTCGACATCTTCACCGAGGCACGGTTGCCGTGTGCCCCGATCAACGATGTCCGCGGCGGAATCGAATTCGCGCAGCGCCTCGGGCTGGAACCCGTCGTGGCGGTGGGCAACGGCGAAGGATCACTTCCCGGGGTGCGCAACCCGATCACATTCTCGGCGACGCCGGCCAGCTACGACCTCGTGCCGCCCGGCATCGACGCCGACCGGGGTGACATCCTCGAGTGGCTGCACGCGGCCGCTTCACGAAGCTAGCCCCGAACAGCAACCCCATCCATGGGAGCGGCGAGAGAGGACTCATCCGTGACCACCACACCGAACCGCGCCGCCGCGATCTCCGACTACTTCCATCTCGACGACGAGCTGACACAGCAGGAGCTGGCGATCCGCGACAAGGTTCGCGAGTTCGCCGAACAGCGGGTCCTTCCCATCATCAATGGCTATTGGGAGAAGGCCGAGTTCCCCTACGAATTGCTGCCTCCGCTGGCCGAGCTCGGCATCATCGGAACGACCATCCAGGGCTACAGGTGCCCGGGGATGAGCCGGAAGGCCGCGGGCATGGTCGCCCGGGAGATGGCCAGGGCCGACGGGAGCATCAACACCTTCCTTGGTGTGCACTCCAACCTGTGCATGGGAGCGTTGAACCTGCTCGGCAGCGCCGAACAGCGGCAGCGCTGGCTGCCTGCCCTGGCCGGGCTCGAAACGACGGGTGCGTTCGCGTTGACTGAACCGGACCACGGATCCGATTCGGTCGCACTGGAAACCAGCGCCCGCCGCGACGGTGACACGTGGGTGATCGACGGCCACAAGCGCTGGATCGGCAACGGACACGCGGCGGATGTGGTCGTATTGTTCGCCCGCAACACCGAGGACGGCGAGGTCAGCGCGTTCGTCGTCGAGAAGGACGGGAACGGCAACCACCCGGCCGGCTACAACCCGACCGTCATCACCGGCAAGATCGGCAAACGCGCAATTCTGCAGGCTGACATCGTTATCGAGAACATGCGTATCCCCGAGGCCGACCGGCTGGAGAACTGCAGGTCCTTCGCGGACGTTTCCCGTGTCCTGCAGGCCACCCGCGGCGGCGCTGCGTGGGAGGCCGTCGGCCACGCCATGGCCTGCTTCGAGATCGCCGCCGACTACGCCGCCGAGCGGGTGCAGTTCGGCAATCCGATCGCCGGCTACCAGCTGGTCCAGTCCCGTCTCGCCAACATGCTCAGCGAGCTGACCGCGATGCAGCTGATGTGTAACCGCATGGCGGAACTGGCCGACAAGGGTGCGCTGACCAACGCCATGGCATCCATGGTCAAAATGGCCACCGCGCAGAAGGGCAAGTGGATTTGTAGCGAGGCGCGTGACCTACTCGCCGGCAACGGCCTGCTGCTCGAGAACCACGTCGCGCGGCACCTGACCGATATGGAGGTCGTGTCCACCTAGTGTCCTGAGTCATAAA
>NZ_LTCZ01000251.1:0-12106 GCF_001583455.1 Rhodococcus sp. LB1
ACGGCCACCCGTCGTTGCCGACGCACCCGGCGATCGTGGCCGCGTATCTGGTCGACGCCGCCGACACCCTCCCCGGCGCAGGGGAGAAGGCATACTCACCGACGACGTTGAACCGGTGGGTATCGGTGATCGGCCACTACCAGCGCACCGCGAACCTGCGAAACCCCTGCACCGAGGCCCTGGTGACCTCCACCCTGACCGGGATTCGCCGCACCTACGCCACCAACGGCGACCGACCCCGCAATCCCCGGGCCCCGTTGCTGACCTCGGACATCGTCACCATCGTGCAATCCGCCCGGCAGGCTGTTACCGGCTGGGCCACCGAGGTCCACGAACGCCGCGACAGCGCGCTGCTATTGATGGGATTCGCCGGGGCGTTCCGGCGCAGCGACCTCGTCGCACTGCACTGCGGGGACGTGACCGTGCACCGCCTGGACGGGGTGCATGTGCGGTTGCGGCGGTCGAAGACCGACCAAGAGGGCACCGGCACGGTGCGGGCGTTGCCGTTCACCACCAACCACCACACATGCCCACCGTGCGCGTATGTTCGGTGGGCGCAGGTCGTCGCCGCATTCGACATGGCCGGCCGACCAGGGCTGATCCGGTTGCTGCGCACCGCCCAGCCGTTCGAGCACCATGTCTGCCGATCGGCGTTGCCGCGCATGCGAGCTCGGGCCCCGTTGTTCCGGGCGATCGCCAAGAACGGCAACCTCTCCGACACCGCGTTATCGGGTGCGGCGGTGCATGCGTCGATCCGACGCCGCGCCCAGGCCGCCGGCTACGACGGCAGCATTGTTGCCCAACTCGGCGGACACTCGCTGCGGGCCGGGTTCGTCACCCAGGCCTTCCGCAACGGCGCCGACGCGCACGCGATCATGCGCCAGACCGGCCACACCAACCCCGCGACCGTGGAGCTTTACGCCCGCGAACACGCCCCACTGGTGGAACGCCGTCACCGAGATCGGGCTCTGAGCGTGTACGTCGACCTCGGCAGCACCCCACCAGGACTGAGTGAGTGCCCACCGCCGGTGGTGCCCAGGCGGTACAGGCACGACTGGGCGTTGTTCGTCGACTGGTGCCAGGCCTGCGATCACCGAGTACTGCCGACACAGCCGAGTGTGCTGGCGGAGTTCCTCGCCGACCATCCGGCGGCCGACGGAACGCAGCGTCGCCGGGTCACCGCGATCAACACCGTCCACACCACCGCCGGCTTGCCGGCGCCGGGCCGCGCGGAGACGATCCGGCAGCTGGTCAACAACGCGCGCGCCGACCGGCTGGCCCAGGTCGGGAAGCGGGTGGCGCAGGTGCTGCCACGAATTCCGGTCACCGGGTGGCCTGGCGGGTTGTTCGGCCGACGCGACGCTCTCCTGCTATCCCTGGCGGCAGCGGGGTTGAGTTTCTAGGAGATCGCCCGAATGCGGCGCAGCGACATCACCGCCGAGCGCGACACGCTCGTTCTCAGGGCAGGGGAGGAGGGCTGGGTTCGCGTCACCACAGAATCCGGCGTCGACCCCACCGCCGTGTATTGGAATTGGGTGGAGGTGCTCGGCTTTCTGGACCGGTACCCGAGCACCCAACTCCTCGCTGGCCGCCTCGACAAAGGTGCGGAGCTAGCGGCCTTCGCAGCCAACGCGCGTCGCGACGGACGGCCGCTGCTCACACCCATCGACAGGTGGGGCCACACCCCCTTCGCCCCGACTCCGCTGACCGGACACTCCGTCGCCGGCCAGGTTCGGGCGCACCTGACTGGGCAAGCACCCGTACACAAGCGGCCTCCGGCCAGGACGCCCACGCTGTTACACGAGAACGCGGTGGCCCCGGTCGCGGTCGATGTCGACCAGGACTACTACGACCGCGGCATCGTCGCCCGCCGCAACGCCCACACCCGCCTCGAGACCGTCACCGACATCCTCGACGGCATCGACGACGAAGCCGACAAACTTCTCGCCGACCTGCTCGCCATCCTCGACCGCACCGAAATCGACTGACGGAGTACTGGTCCCGACGCAGGGGATCTTCGTGAGGCGGGGCGGACGCCGATCGATGAACTGCAGGGTTGTTCCACATTGGAACACAGGCGGGCTGGAACCTGCCTCTACCTTTGATTCACGCACCGTGGCGGCCATCACATTGGCGCTCCACCGCTGCCGAGGGTCACAACGCCCGCGGACCCTTTGCTCTGCTACCACCCTTTCCAGGAGAATCAAATGACAAGTACAGCATCGTCGCCGCCTGCGATGACTCCCCGCCGTGCGGCGACAGCGGCGCTCCTCGGCAGTGCGCTGGAGTACTACGACTTCTTCGTGTACGGCGCCGCGGCCGCTCTGGTCTTCAACGTGCTGTTCTTTCCGGCTGGCAACCCTACGGTTGCGCTCATCGCATCATTCGCCACCTTCGCCGTGGGGTACGTGGCCCGCCCCGTCGGCGCGGTGGTGATGGGGCACTTCGGCGACCGGCTCGGCCGTAAACGCGTCATGCTGGCCACCGTCGTGATGATGGGCGTCGCGTCCTTTGCCATCGGGTGCCTTCCGACATATGAGCAGGTCGGCCTTCTCGCACCGGTACTCCTCGTCGCTCTCCGCGTCGTTCAAGGGTTCTCCGCCGGAGCCGAATCGGCGGGAGCGTCGACGTTGACCGTGGAGCATTCCCCGGTCGGACGCCGGGGATTCTTCACCAGTTTCGTGATGGTCGGCTACGCGGTCGGCTGCTCACTGGCCACCGTCGTGTTTCTCCCGGTCGCGATGCTGCCCCACGACGCGCTCTACACCTGGGGCTGGCGAATTCCCTTCTGGCTCAGCGCCGTAGTCGTCGTCATCACCTATTACGTGCGCAGCCATCTGGACGAAACTCCGGCGTTCACCGAAGCGAAAGAGGGAAGCGAAGTCCGGAAGCGGCCGCTGAACGACGTGATCAAGTATCACTGGCGCGACGTGATCCGTGTCGCCGGAGCATCGCTGATGGCGTCGATGCAAACCTTGTTCGCCGTGTTCAGCCTGTCGTATGCCACCTCGGTCGGGGTGGATCGTGGCGCGATGCTCGCCATCATCTCCGGGGCAATAGCGTTGTCGATTATCACCATCCCTGCAGCCGGCTACCTCTCCGACGTGATCGGCCGGAAGCGAACGATGCTGATCGGTGCCGTCGGCGGTGCGCTCAGTATCTTCGCGTACCTGTGGGCGATCTCCACAACAAATATCCTGCTGATCGCGATCTTCGCGTTCGTCAACATGTCAGTGTTCTTCAGCTGCTACAACGGCGTGTGGACGTCGTTCTTCGCCGAGCAATTCCCCGCACCCGTCCGATTCACGGGAATGGCCGTCAGCAACCAGCTCGGTAACCTCCTTGCAGGATTCGCTCCGCTGATCGCCGCCCTGCTCCTGAGCACGGGCCCGTCGGGCTGGCTTCCGGTGGCGTTCTTCGGTGCGATTGCCACCGGAATCGGTGCGATCGCGGTTGTCGGTATGCGCGAGACGTCGAAGACTCCCGCAGAATTGCTCGGCGGTCCGAGAACTGCAGAGCTGACCGGTCAATTGAGCTCGCCTGAACATTCTGACCTTTCCAAACGGCCTGCAGACGCAACGATGAGTTAGTCCGTCACGGCTCCCTGATGAACAGCCCCCGCGGTGGACCGCGGGGGCTGTTCGCGGATCGAGGCTCGGACGGCGGGGCCGTCTCACACAGGGATAGCCGGATTGCCCGAGGTCACGGACCGGCAGCGATCATTCGTTCCGCGGCATCAATTTTCAGGACCGGCAGTCTCGAGGACAGGGTGGTGCGGCCGATACCAGAATTGAGGTCTCGCGCTCGGTTGCTTGGTGCGGGTCAGCGAGGACCAGGAAATAGACCGGGGAGGCCTTGGTCAACGCCAGGCCAACAGGCCTTGGAGCGCCCTTCTCGGTCCCAAAGTTGGCGAAAGGTGTTTCACATTGGAACGCAGCGGTGTTGGAACCTTCTTCTATCTTTGATCTAGACGCCGTGGCGGCCATCACATCGAGGCGGCCGCGGAAGATAGGACACAGGACACGGATGAGGCATCAACCGACCTGGTCCGAAACCACCAAGTAAGACCCGTGGTGGTGCCGCGCGCGTGGTGCCGCCACATCCCTCTCTCTTTCCCCGCATCTTCTTCCTCTGCATCTGAACGACACAGGAGTTCGCCATGTCTGCCCAGACCTCTTTGCGCACCGTTGACGCCGTTGTCATCGGCGCCGGCTTCGGCGGCATCTACGCCGTCCACAAGCTGCACCACGAACTCGGCCTCACCACGGTCGGTTTCGACAAGGCGGACGGTCCCGGCGGCACCTGGTACTGGAACCGCTACCCGGGCGCCCTCTCCGACACGGAGAGTCACCTTTACCGCTTCTCCTTTGACCGCGACCTGCTGCAGGACGGCACCTGGAAGAGCACCTACATCACCCAGCCCGAGATCCTCGAATACCTCGAGGGTGTCGTCGACCGTTTCGACCTGCGCCGCCACTTCCGGTTCGGCACCGAGGTCAAATCTGCGATCTACCTGGACGACGAGGGAGTGTGGGAGGTCACCACCGGCGCCGGTGACGTGTACCGGGCAACCTATGTGATCAACGCCGTCGGACTGCTCTCCGCCATCAATCTCCCCAACCTGCCCGGCCTGGACACCTTCGAGGGCGAGACCATCCACACCGCCGCCTGGCCGGAGGGCAAGAGCCTCGCGGGCCGCCGCGTCGGGGTGATCGGCACCGGCTCCACCGGCCAGCAGGTCATCACGGCCCTGGCGCCGGAGGTCGAGCACCTCACCGTTTTCGTCCGGACCCCGCAGTACTCCGTCCCGGTCGGCAAGCGTCCCGTGACCGCGGAGCAGATCGATGCGGTCAAGGCGGAGTACGAGGGGATCTGGACGCAGGTCAAGGGTTCGTCGGTGGCCTTCGGCTTCGAGGAGAGCACCGTGCCGGCGATGAGTGTTTCGGAGGAGGAGCGCCGCCGCGTCTACGAGGAGGCCTGGCAGCACGGCGGCGGTTTCCGGTTCATGTTCGCCACCTTCGGTGACATTGCCACGGACGAGGAGGCCAACGAGACCGCCGCGTCCTTCATCCGTTCCAAGATCGCCGAGACGATCGAGGACCCGGAGACGGCCCGCAAGCTGATGCCGACGGGCCTGTTCGCCCGGCGCCCACTGTGCGACGACGGCTATTACCAGGTCTTCAACCAGCCGAACGTCGAGGCCGTTGCCATCAAGGAGAATCCGATCCGCGAGGTCACCGCCAAGGGTGTGGTGACCGAGGACGGGGTCCTGCACGAGGTGGACGTGCTCGTCTTCGCCACCGGGTTCGATGCCGTGGATGGCAACTACCGGCGGATGGAGATCCGCGGCCGCGACGGCCTGCACATCAACGACCACTGGAACGGACAGCCGACCAGCTACCTGGGCATCTCCACCGCGAACTTCCCCAACTGGTTCATGGTCCTTGGCCCCAACGGCCCGTTCACGAACCTGCCACCGAGCATCGAGACCCAGGTCGAGTGGATCAGCGACACCATCGACTACGCCGAACGCACCGGACTGCGTGCGATCGAGCCCACGCCGGAGGCCGAGGCCGCATGGACCGCGACTTGCACGGACATCGCGAACGCCACCCTGTTCACGAAGGGGAATTCGTGGATCTTCGGCGCGAACGTCCCGGGCAAGGAGCCCAGCGTCCTGTTCTACCTGGGCGGGCTCGGCAACTACCGCGGCGTCCTGACCGACGTCACCGCCAACGACTACCGCGGCTTCGAGCTGACATCGGCCGACACCGTCCCGGCCTGAGTCCGCATCCGTAGCCCAGAACTGCCTGGTGCCATCGAACCCGATGGCACCCGGCCCCGTCTCAACCACACAGGAGAACACCCATGGGTGTCTACACCACCATCGACCCGGCAACCGGAGACCAGATCGCCCAGTACCCGGAGATCTCGGATGCGGAGCTGGACGCTCTCATCGGCCGCAGCACGGCGGCCTACCGCTCCTGGCGCACCACGCCGCTGGAGCAGCGCCGCGCCGTCCTCACCCGGGCCGCCGAGATCCACCGCGAGCAGGCCGAAGAGCTGGCCAAGCTCCTGACCTCGGAAATGGGCAAGCCCCTCGCGCAGGCCAAGGGCGAGGTGGAGCTGGTCGCGTCGATCTACCAGTTCTACGCCGACCATGTCGAGGAGTACACGGCGGACGAACCCCTCGACATCACGGGGCCCGGCACGGCCGTCGTCCGCACCGAGCCGATCGGCCCGCTCGTCGGGGTCATGCCGTGGAACTACCCCTACTACCAGGTGGCACGTTTCGCCGCCCCGAACATCGCCCTGGGCAACACGATCATCCTCAAGCACGCGCGGAACTGCCCGCAGTCCGCCCTCGCCATCGAACGGGTACTCGCCGAGGCCGGGTTGCCCGCGGGCGTGTACCTCAACGCCTTCATCTCCTCCGCGCAAGTCGCGAATACCGTTGCGGATCCCCGTGTCCAGGGTGTGTCGCTGACCGGATCCGAGAAGGCCGGGTCCGCCGTCGGCGAGGTCGCCGGACGGCACATGAAGAAATGCGTGCTCGAACTCGGCGGCTCCGACCCGTTCATCGTCCTCGACGACGCCGACGTCGAGGCGGCGGCGAGCGCCGCGGTCGTCGGGCGGCTCGGTAACGGCGGGCAGGCGTGCACCGCGTCGAAGCGGTTCCTCGTCGAGGAACGTGTGTACGAGGAGTTCGTGCAGAAATTCGTCGACGGGATGGCCGGCTGGCAGCCCGGCGACCCGACCAGCCCCGACACGAAGCTCGGACCGATGGCGTCGAACGCGGGGGTCGAGGAACTGGACGAGCTTGTCCAGGACGCGATCTCACACGGTGCCGACGTCCTGCTGGGCGGTAGCCGGCCGGCCGGACCCGGGGCCTACTACCCGCCTACCGTCCTGGCGGGCGTCACGCGTGAGATGCGTGCGTTCCGTGAGGAGTTGTTCGGTCCGGTGGCGGTCGTGTACCGCGTCGGGTCGATGGACGAGGCGATCGACCTGGCCAACGACTCCCCGTTCGGCCTCTCGTCCAGCGTGTTCACGTCGGACCCGGACAAGGCCGACCGCGTGGCCGCGGTGCTCGAGACCGGCATGGTCTGGATCAACGGCACCAGCAAGAGTTCGCCCGATCTGCCGTTCGGCGGTGTCAAGGGATCGGGGTTCGGCCGCGAACTCGCCAAGTTCGGCTTCAACGAATTCGCCAACAAGAAGCTGGTTCGAAATCCGAAGGGAACGAAATGACCAAGCGTGTTGAAGGCAAAATCGCCGTCGTGACCGGTGGCGCCACGGGTATGGGGCGCACGCACGCCCAGCTGTTGGCGGAAGAGGGTGCGGCCGTCGTAGTCACCGACATCGACGTCGAGGGTGGCAGGGAGACCGTCAAGCTGATCGAGAAGGACGGCGGGACTGCGTCTTTCGTGCAGCATGACGTCTCGAGTTCGGCCGACTGGAAGGTTGTCGTCGACCATGCCGTCGAGTCCCACGGACGCGTCGACATCCTGGTGAACAATGCGGGCATCCTCGCCTTCAAGTCACTGCAGGACACCGAGGAAGACGTGTGGGACCGCATCTTCGCGGTCAACGCCAAGGGCACGTACCTGGGTTGCAAGACGATCATCCCGGCGATGAAAGAGTCGAAGGCGCCGTCGATCGTCAACATCTCGTCGATGTACGGGATCATCGGCGCGCCCAATGCGGCCGCCTACGAGGCATCGAAGGGTGCCGTGCGGACTCTGACGAAGGCCGCTGCGGTGGACCTGCAAGAGTTCGGGATTCGCGTGAACTCTGTGCACCCGGGGGTGATTGCGACGGCGATGACAAACGACATCCTGGCCGACCCCGAAGGGGAGAAGGCTCTCCTGGGCACCACTATCCTGGGCCGCGCGGCCCAGCCGGGGGAGGTGTCCACCGTGGTGCTGTTCCTGGCCTCGGAGGAATCGTCGTTCATGACCGGGTCCGAAGTCGTCGTCGACGGCGGCTACATCGCTCAATAGGAGCGGCTTTGCTTGATCAGTGCACCGCTCCTCGGGTGGCATCAGCCGAGGAGCGGTGCACTGCGGTCGTTCTGGGCTGCTCCAGATCAGGCCGCGAAAGAAGGGAGCAGTGTGGTGACCAGCCGCCTTCCGAACCCGTCGTCCATGGGCGCGCCACTGAGGAAGAACCGGTAATAGATGGGGCCGAGCAACAGATCGGTGACCATTTCGGGGTCGAGGTCAGCCCTCAGCTCTCCTCTGGAGATGCCGCGTTCCACCAGTGCGCTCACGTCCGCCAACCGGTGGCTCACCACCTGGTCCCGGTAGACATGTGCGAGTTCGGGATCCGCAGCGACCTCCGACACCAGGCCCTTCATGACCAGGCCCATCAGAGAAGTGCACATGAGCTCCACGGTCCGGTCGACCAGGATCACCAGTTCGGACCACGTGTCCGCACGATACGGCTGGGTGCTCACCTCATCGACCATGTCCAGCAGGACAGCCAGTGCCAGATCGTTCTTGGACCGGTACCGCCGGTAGATCGTGGTCTTCGCTACTCCCGACCGGGCCGCCACGCCTTCGACTGTCAGGTTGCCGAATCCGTTCTCCGCGAGCAATTCCCGTGTGGCGTCGAGGACCGCTCGTTGCGTCCGGGCGCGCCGCTTGTCGTGCCCGGATCCTGCACTCCGGGGTGTTCCGTCGTCGCCCGCCTTCGAGATGTTCACTTCGGCCGCCCTTTCAATTGTCCGCCGGCAAATGCTACCATCGATACGCAACGTAGCGTTTTATAGGCTACCGCTCGTCGCCTACCGGCAAATCGAAGAGGAATATCCCCATGACCACAGATCGCTACCAGCGCGGCCTCGACCGCATGATGGAGCTCGTCTCCCCCGAGCACACCAACACCTTTGACCACGTCAAGCTCGTGGAGTCCTACAAGAGCCTGGACGCCGACCTGTCCGACTACATCGTCTCCTTCGCCTTCGGGGACATCTACTCCCGAACCAGCCTGACCCAGCAGGAGCAGACGATGGTGACCATCTCCACGCTGGTCGCCCTGGGCACCGAACCCCAGTTGAAGTTGCACATCAACACCGGGTTCAACGTGGGCCTGACCAAAGAGAAGATCGTCGGTGCCCTGATCCAGTGCATCCCCTACGTCGGGTTCCCGCGCGTGCTCAACGGCCTGACCCTCGTCAAGCAGGTCATGGCAGAGCGGGGTCTCGACGCGGAGTCCCCCACGGACTGAGCCGATTTCGTCTCGTCCCGGCGTCCTCGTGACGCCCGCCGAACCCGCCGACAGCTCGATGACTCGCCATGCCGGTCCGGCATCTTCTCTCACAACCTTCTCTCTCACACTCGAGGAACGCTCATGCACTTGGTAATCGGACTCGGACCCATCGGCGGAAACATCGGCGCACATCTCGCCCAGCTGGGGCAGGAGGTGTACGGCTACGACTTCAACACCGAACGCGTGCGCGAGTGGTCGGAAGAGGCCGCGTCGCCGGCCGGCAGCGACCTGGCGGCACTCGACTGGCCGTCCATTGACAGCGTCCACGTCGCGGTGCGGCTGGCGGACCAAGTCTCGTCCGTGTTCACCGCGCTCCAGGAACACACTGCGCGGCCGCTGACCGTCTTCGTCCACACCACGCTCGCGCCCGCGGACGCCCAGAGGATCATGTCTTCGGCCCCGGACAACTGGCGCGTCTTCGAGGCCCCCGTCTCGGGTGGCCCCCAGGGTGCCCGCCAAGGCTCGATGACCATCTTCCTCGCCGGACCTGACACCGTCCCAGCGGAGGACCGGCTGTTGGCCGACATCTCCGGCCGCGTCTTTTCGATGGAGTCCTACGGGCAACCGGCCCTGGTGAAACTCCTCAACAATGCGCTGGCCACCTACAACCTGGCCGCCACCGCACGGATGCTCAACCTCGCAGCCGAACACGGGGTGCCGGCCAAGGGCCTTTTCGAGGTGATCGGCGTGTCGACCGGCCAGAGCTGGATGAGTGACAACCTCGTCGACGTCCAGTACGACCTGCTACTCAAGGACGTCGGACTGCTCCGCGGCGAACTCGGGTCACTGCCCTCCGCAGATCTCGACGACGACGTCGAACAGGCGATCCTTCAGGCGAGAGCGCTGCTCGGCGCCGATCCCCAGGTATGAGCCGTGTGCGGGGCGGTGGAACTGTACCCGCGTCACCACTGCTCGGCCCGGCGTCGATGACATTCCTCTAAAGGCCCAACGTCCTCGCCTTGCGAGCACGCACCAGGCGACGGGCCGGGTCGCCGTGGGTGCGCGAGGCCGGGCCGGACTGCTCGCGGAGGACGTCGGCTCGTCCAACTCGAAAGGATTCCCGGGTGCTCTTGCCCCTGCGCGCAACCCGTCACCGCATGCGCCCCTGGTTCGTTGATTTCTTCGCCTTGCGCGGCGCGCGGGGAACCATCGCCGTCCCTGCAAGCGGGCATCATCTCCTCCGTGACGGTGGTGGTCTCCTGCCTGCTGTTCGGACCACAGCTGGGTGCGATCTCCCTGTTCGGCTCGATGCTCGCTCTGTGGGAGGCCGAGCGGCCGCTGTGGGCGCGGGTGCGCAATGGGCTGCTGATCGCCTCGACGATGAGCGTCGCGATGGGCCTCGGCGTCATCGTCGCCCCCTATCGGTGGGCGACCATCCCGGCGATCGTGCTGCTCATCCTGACCGCCGCCGTTGCCTACCACGCATTCCTGCTGACCCGGGGGCCCGGTCCCCTTCTTCTGTTCTACGGTGCCGTCCTCGGCACCTATTTCGGCATGGACCCGCATCTCGGATGGAAAATCGTCGGAATCACGGCCTTTGCCGCCCTGTTCGCCGGCTGCCTGACGCTGCTCGCCCTGGTCACCGACCCGCACCGCCCGGAGCGCCGTGCGATTGCCGACGCCCGGCGCGCCGTCGAGCGCTACCGCGCCACCGCCTCGAGCGCATCCGAAATCGCTCCTGCTGCCGAGCGGTCACGCAGACTCCTAGCAGATGCATATGCCGCCGTGAACCGTGCCTGGCTGACACTGAACTCCGCCCACCCAGCCACCGCTGGCCGCGGCCATCACCACCGCGAAGGCGAACTCCTCACCGTCAACCGGGACCTGGCTGCCGGCGTCCTGGACAGTTCCCACGTTTCCGGCCAGGTGCGCACGCTCTCTCCCGACACCCCGCTGCTGCTCGGCCGACCCAGCCTCTCCTTCCTGCTGGCCCATGCCCTGCGCCGGGACTCGGTCGCCTGGTTCACGGCGTGGAGAATCGGCCTTGCCGCAGGGGTCGCCGGCGTCGCCAGCGAACTGGCGGGCATCGGACACCCCTACTGGGCGATCCTCACGGCCGCACTCGTGCTGCATCAATGGACCGGTCGCCGTGCCACCACGCGGCGGGCTGCCCACCGCGCGGTCGGCACGATCGTCGGACTCTTCGTCGTCGCGCTCGTCGTGGTCCTCGACCCCGGCCCCTGGTGGGTCGTGGCGATCATCGTCGTCTGCTTGATCGGACAAGACCTTCTCGTCCCGTTCAACTACTTCCTCGCCCTCATCCTCGTGACCCCTATGTCGCTGCTCGCCATCGAAGCCACCGGCCAGGGCGGTACCCCCTCGGGGCTGCTCATGGATCGGCTGCTCGGCACCCTCCTCGGAGTTGCCATCGCCGTGGCCATCACCTGGGCCACCAGCTACCGGTTCCCCGAACGTCTCCTCCGCGCCCAAAACGCCCGGGTGGGAACCGCTATCGCCGCCGTCGAGGGCCACAATGCGGACGGCACAGCATTCACTCCGGCCGGACGCAGGGCGCGCGTCGAACTCAGCTACGAACTCACCCACCACCTCAGCGTCCTCGACCGCGCTGCCGCCGAGGACCCGCGACCGACGTCCCTGAAGGACACCGACGACGTACTGATTGTCGACGGCTACACGGCGCTGGCGAAAGCCTGGGTTTGATGGAGGTTTGCTGCTGTCCTGGAGAAGGCAGTGCCGTCACTTGTCATCCGGCCGAGCTCACCCAGGGGCGGGCGCGGAGACGATCAGTGGAAGGCTGAGATGCCGGTGATGTCGCGACCCACGAGAAGTGCCTGAATCGAGTCCGTCCCCTCCTAGTGTCCTGAGTCTTTAA
>NZ_LTCZ01000252.1:0-5445 GCF_001583455.1 Rhodococcus sp. LB1
CCTCGACACCGCCAGCCGCGTCCAAAAGCTCGCCGTAGCAGTAACACCCACAGCGATCACCGACAAACTGCTCGCCGCAGTGACGACGTGACCCCACCTCGGACAGATCGGGTCGTCGACGCAGAACCCCATTCGATATTTTGCGCCCGGTGACACATTGACTTGATCGTCCGCGAATCATGCACCAAGGTTCAGCAAACGGTTCGGGTTCGGTGCATCCCCCCGGAGGCGCATCCGAAACGGACTCCCAGCGGTCGCGCCGTCATAAATGGGCCGAGCGGCAGTTGAGCCCTACGATCACTTGCGTGGCCCCTGCAGACAGCCCCGGCCCGCGGGCAACCCAAACCTGCTGTCCGGGGAGAAAGCCGACATCCTCGACCGAGTCTCCGCCGCGATCGGAGCGGACGACGTCGATCGGGGTCGACAGATCCTGCGCTCCGAGTATCCTTTCAGGCCCGTCGCGAAGACGGCGCGGTGGTACACCGAACGGCAGAGCTTGCGGATTCTCTGCCAGGACGGGTTCCTCGACCGATACTCCGGCGCAAAACTCGTGCACCCGTGAACGTTGCGGACGCTATCTCCGATCATGCCGGAGGAGTCTCCCGCCCATCCGAACTGGGCCGTCTCGCAGAGCCACTTCGCGCACTGGGAGTTGTTCCCGTCAATCGATCATCTCGTCCCGGTCGCCCGCGGCGGCGCCGACGATGAGTCGAACTGGATCAGCACCTCGATGTTACGCAACTCCGCAAAGGCACATTGGACCCTCGACGAGCTCGGCTGGACTCTCGCCGGCAGGCGATTACATGACCTGGGACGATTGGCTACTCGAATGCCGAGCGACCTGGATTTCGGTATGCGCCGGGTCCGCGGTGTCCCACTCTCTCTGCCAGCCTCCAGGGTCGAGGACCGTCATCATCTTTTCGCGGTGCTCAATCGGTGCGCAGTAGCCCGTGGAGCAGAAGATCGCCGAGTTCTCCGAAGGCATCGGCCGCGGATAGTCCGGTGCGCTCGAGCAGCACGCCGGACTGGACGGCGTCGATCGCCAACGCCACCAACTGGGCGGCGAACGCGGCATCGGTGGCCCGGAACAGGCCCGCGTCGACGCCCTCATCGATCAACTCGTGCACCCGCCGCGCGGCCTGCGCGGTATTGCGGCCGTAGATCTCCGCCGTCGGCGGGTACGCGACCATGTCGTCGTAGAACGCCCGGGAATTGCGGCGCATCGCCGATGCGACACCACCCAGGTACGTGGTGATGCGCTTGCGGGGATCGGATTCGGCGGCGACCGCATCCTCGATCTGCTCGGCCGCCGCGCCGAAGAAGTGTTTGGTGGCGGCGATGACCAGCTGTTCTTTCGTAGACGCCACGCTGTAGAGGGTGGCCTTGGAGCACCGCAAGCGTTGGGTCAGGTCGTCGACGGTGACCGACGTAAACCCCTCCGTCAGGAAGATCTCCTCGATCCGCGCCAGCAACTCGTCCCGGCGGGCGGTGTCGACGCGTCGACGCCGCGGGGTGTTCATCGTCGCGCGATTCGGCGTCGCTCCTGCACGTGCCATGCGGTCGAGTGTTTCACATTTCCGGCCTCTCGATTTCACACGCCTTCCCTTCTCCCGACACCTTGGGTACATTTAGCGGAGCCAAGTTACCCACTATGTTACCCACAAGGAGTTGTCGTGTCTGCCGAAATCGACGCGCGAGTACGCGAGATCCTGTCGTCCTACGCCGGTGACGGCACGAACGTGGCGTGGCTGCTGTGCGATCAGCACCCACCGCATTCCTTGGCCCTCACCGTCATCGACGAGGACCTGTCCACAACCCGGTATACCTACGGCGACCTCGCCGACTCGTCACGCCGCTTCGCGCAGGTGCTCGCCGATCGCGGGATCGGACAAGGCGACCGAGTTGCCACCCTGATGGGCAAGAGCGCCGACCTGGTGTCCGTCCTGCTCGGCATCTGGCGAGTCGGGGCCGTCTACGTCCCCCTGTTCACCGCGTTCGCCGAGGACGCCGTCACTTCCCGCCTGGCCAACTCGGAGACAAAGCTGGTTGTCGTCGACGCGCAGTATCGGTCCAAGATCTCCGCCGACGGCCCGTGGGAAATCCTCGTCGCGGGTGACGGCGCAGACACGCTGACAGCTTTGCTGGCGTCCACTCCTGCCGACACACGGCCGCCGGTGGCCGTCGGAGGAGACGGTTCCCTGGTGCACATGTTCACCTCGGGCACCACCGGCACCCCGAAGGGCGTCGTCCATCCGGTCCGCTATATCGCCGGGTGGCAGAGCTACCTCGAATTCGCACTCGGCGTCCGCGAGGACAGCGTGTTCTGGTGCGCGGCGGACCCGGGATGGGCATACGGGCTCTACACCGCGGTGATCGCACCGCTGGCCGCCGGAGTGCCGACCATCCTGACCCGCGGCGGCTTTTCCGCCGCCTCTACTTGGGATGTGCTCTCGCAACTGGAGGTCACCGACTATGCCGCGGCGCCGACCGTGTACCGGGGCCTGCGCGCCGAACACCACTTGCAGCCGAACACACTCGCGTTGCGCCGCCTCTCGAGCGCCGGTGAACCGCTGACCCCCGAAGTCAACCTGTGGGCCGACAAGGAACTCGGCCTGATCGTCCACGACCACTACGGACAGACCGAACTCGGCATGCCCGCCGGGTTCCCGCATCACCCCGACGTCGCAGTGCCGGTGGTCACCGGAGCGATGGGTGTCGCGCTACCCGGGTGGGAGCTCACCGTGCTCGAGAACGACCGCGACGTGCCCGCACCCCTCGAAACGGTGGGGCGGCTCGCGGTGGTGGTTGCGAACAGCCCGCTGATGACGTTCACCGAATACGCGGCCGGGCGCGGCGACGCGGGCCGATTCACCGCCGACAAGAAACACTTCCTCACCGGTGACACCGCCAGCATCGACCCCGACGGACTGCTCCGGTTCTCCTCCCGCGACGACGACGTCATCATCATGGCCGGCTACCGCATCGGACCCTTCGACGTCGAATCCGTACTCGTCCATCACCCCGCAGTGCGTGAGTGCGCCGTGGTCGCCGCACCCGACGAGGTACGCGGCGAAGTGATCGAGGCCTACGTCATCGCCGCACCGGACCACGACCAGGATCCCGGAGACGAGCTCGCCCGCGAATTACAGCAGTGGGTGAAAACGAAATACGCCGCCCACGCCTACCCGCGCCGGGTGCACTTCGTCGACACCCTCCCCAAGACCCCGAGCGGAAAAATCCAGCGCGCCCAACTCCGCCAGCAGCGCCGCGCCGAACTGTCCCAACAGGAACCACACTCATGACCGACGCCCGGACGCCGCTGGTCGTGACCCAGCACGGTGCGACCCGCACCCTCACCCTCAACCGCCCGGCCCGGCGCAACGCCCTGAACGACACACTGGTCGAGGCACTGGGCACCGCACTGTCCGACGCCGAAGGGGACCCTGAGACCCGAGCCGTCGTCCTCACCGGCGCCGGCCAAAGTTTCTGCGCTGGCGCCGACCTCCAGCACTTTCTGGAGTTGCACGCCCTCGGCCGGACCCCACTCGGCTTCTTGCGCAAGGTTTCGGCTTTCGCCACCCGGCTGGAGAAGAGTCCACTACCCGTCGTCGCGGCGGTTCACGGGCACGCCGTCGCCGGCGGCCTCGAACTCGCGCTCGCCTGCGACGTCGTCATCTCCACCCCCACCACGCTCATCGGCGACGGACACGTACGAAACAACCTCCTCCCCGCCGGCGGCGCCAGCGTGCGCCTGCCCCGCAAGGTCGGCGACTCCATGGCCCGCTGGCTCGCCCTGACCGGCACCCTGCTCCCGGCAACGGAACTGCAACGCACCGGATGGCTACACGCGATCGTCGACCACGACCACCTGCACACCACAGCCCTGGCCGCCGCCGCCGAGCTCACCGAACACGCCGGCCCCGCGCAATCGGCCTACAAAACGCTGCTCGCCGACCTCACCGAACTCGACGACAAGCGCGGCCTCGCCCATGAACTCGACGCCTTCGACACCCACTGGCAGGCCAGCGACATCCCCGCCGCGCTGAACGACTTCCTGCACGGCAGGACCACCCCCACCAACTCCCACCCCGCCCCGACAGGAACACGATGAACCGCTACACCGACCAGGTCGTCCTCGTCACCGGCGCCGGACAAGGACTCGGCGCCGCCATGGCCCACCGCTTCGCCGCCGAAGGCGCCACCGTTGCGATCGCCGAAATCAACGACACCGCCGGACAAGCACTGGCCACCGAGCTGACCGACCGCTACGGCCGACCCGCCACCAGCCACCCCGTCGATGTCGCCTCCGCCCCGCGGGTGCAGGACTGGGTCGACACGATCGCCGACACCCACGGGCGCGTCGACGCCCTGGTCAACAATGCCGGCATCATTCGCGACAACCGGATCGAGAAGATCAGTGTCGAGGACTGGCACGCCGTCATCGACGTCTCGCTCACCGGATCGTTCCTGTGCGCCCAGGCCGTGCTACCGCACATGCGCGCCCGCACCTACGGACGGATCGTGTCGTTCAGCTCGATGAGCTGGCGCGGGAACTTCGGCCAGGCCAACTATGTTGCCGCCAAGGCCGGCATCGTCGGGCTCACCCGCACCATCGCCCTCGAAGCGGCCCGCGACGGCATCACCGCCAACGCCATCGCCCCCGGCCTCATCGAAACCCCGATGCTCGCCTCCATGAACGGGCCCGCCCGCGACAAACTCGTCTCCAAAGTCCCCCAGAAACGCACCGGCGACCCCAACGACATCGCCGAAGCCGCCGCCTACCTCTGCTCCCCCGCCGCCGGCTACGTCAGCGGCATCGTCCTCGACGTCGACGGCGGCCTCGGCATCGGATCCTCCATCCGATAGCTCCGAACGACGAACCCCGTCCCAGCGCCTGCAGATGCGCCGCAGATATGTTGCGGCAGAGTACATATGCAGCTCACGCCGCGTGTTTGCGCGAGGCGGCCAGCACTAACAGGCGCTTGGTGGGTGATTCGTAATGGATCGCAACCCCGGACGATGCCGGACCGCGAATTCATCGACCGCCACGCAGCGCGCCTTCTTTCGTATACTCAGCGAGGGCACCCGCAGTCGTGGCAGGGCGCACGGCGCCAGTAGTGTCCTGAGTCATAAATAAAGCCATCGGTTGTTAAGATTGGTCATGGCAACTCGCGGTCCGCGACCGGCGGACATTGTGCTGACCGAGACCGAACGCGTAGAACTCGAGGGGTGGTCGCGGCGACGCAAGACCGCTGCAGGTTTGGCGGTACGGTCGCGAATCATTCTCGCTGCTGCCGATGGTGGATCGAATACCGAAGTGGCGCAGAGGCTGGGGTTGAACCGAGGCACGGTGCGGCGGTGGCGGGACAGGTTCGTCGAGGACCGATGCGACGGGTTGCTCGACGAACCACGCCCCGGCCGTCCCCGGACGATCGACGACGACAA
>NZ_LTCZ01000253.1:0-4246 GCF_001583455.1 Rhodococcus sp. LB1
ATCGTCGTCGTAGAACATCTTCACTGTCATGGTGGGTGTTTCTGCGGTGAGCACGTGTGCTGCTTTCTCTTCACGGGGATGGACCGGTCGATCGGATGAGCCGACTCGGTGCGGGTAATGATGTTGGTCGATAACGGGTTTGCGTGGTTCCGGATGTCCGCCGATCCAGATGTTGTCAGTCACTGAGCACGCCGGCGGCGAGGAACCCGCCGTCGACGGGAATGACATGGCCGTTGATATAGGCCGCGTCGTCGGAGGCGAGGAAGTCGACGGCGCCGGCGACCTCGCCCGGTGTGCCGTAGCGCTGCGCCGGTACCAGGCGGTTGTAGGCGGCGCGGGTGGCGGCGGTGTGGACCGCTTGCGATAGTGGTGTTTCGATGGGCCCGGGCGCGACGGCATTCGCAGTGATGCCGTGCGGGGCCAGCTCCACTGCTATCTGGCGGGTCAGACCGATCAGGCCCGCCTTCGAGGTGCCGTACGCGGTGCGACCGGCACCGGCACGCATCCCGCTGGTCGAGGCGATGTTGATGATGCGACCACATTGCTGTTCGAGCATCAGTCGGGCTGCCTGCTGAGCGCAGCGGAACGCCCCGGTGAGATTGACGCGCAGGGTCGCCTCCCAGTGATCGTCGGGATAGTCGAGGAAGGGGAGCGTCTTGGCGATACCCGCATTGTTGACCAGGATGTCGCAGCGTCCGTAGGTTTCGGTGACCCACTTGAAGCCCGCCTCGATCGAGGCGCGGTCACCGATGTCCATCGTCAGTGCGTCCGCGCTCATGCCGCGGCTGGTCATATCGGCAGCGAGAGCATGCGCGGCATCGTGATTCAGATCGGCCAGCACCACGTGCCGCCCGTGCTCACCCAGACGTTCGGCGATGGCAGCCCCGATCCCTGCCCCGGATCCGGTGACAAGGGCTATGCGTTCATTCATCGTGGTTCCAATTCTTTCGTTGCCATTAGGTGTGTATGCGCTGGGCAGCGCGTGGGCATTCAGTCGTCATGCCGACGGCTTGGGAAAGGGGTGCGGCGCTGCCGGACTCCGGGACACCACCGACTGAACCGCCTTCAATGTGGGTGGGGCGCGTGTTCACGATCGGCCGTGCGCTGGCCGACGTCGTCGGATCCTCCGCTGGACTTGGTTCGCCGGGCGTCGAGGATCGCCACGATCAGGGCGGCGAGGATGACCCCGACCCCGATGATCCAGAAGCCCGAGGCGGTGTTGCCGGACGTGGCGACCAGACCGATCAGGAGGGGTCCGACCAGGCCGCCGAAGTTTCCGCAGAGGTTGACGAAACCAACCGAGGCCCCGGCCTGGTTGCGGGGAACGATCTGCATCACCCAGGTCCACCAGAGTGCGAGGGCTGCGTAGATGGAGCCGGCGGCGACGACGAGCATCGCGAAACTGAAAACCGCTCCGAAGTGCACGAAATGTTGGACGATCATCGCTGTGCCGCTGATCGCGATGGGCAGTGCGATGAACGAACCGAGTGAGCGGCCACTGGCGACGGCACGCTTGGTGACCAGATAGAGAGCGGCGGTGCCGACGAGGAACGGGATGGCCGTCAAGAGTCCGACGAGGAACGAGCCCTGTCCGGTGAGATCGCCGATGACGGTGGGCAGCCAGAGCGTGAGTGCGTAGATGCCCATGACCCAGAAGAAGTAGATCAGCGCCAGCAACCACACCACCGGCCGCATGAACACCTGCAACAGGGTCGACTCGTCGGTGGTCTCGACGGTGCGCGTGGCGAGGATGTGGTCCCGTTCCTGGGAGCTCAGGCGGGGGTGGTCTTCCGGCTTCTCGGTGGCCGAGAAGTATAGCCAGATCGCGACGAGGATTGCGGGAATGGCTTGGATGATGAACATCGCGCGCCAGTTGGTGACCTCGATCAGCCATCCGGACAGGGGTGCCATCACCGCCGAGGACAGCGGCACGGTGTACATCGTCAAGGCGACGGCGAGGCCGCGTTCGCGGGAGGGGAACCAGCTGATGAACATGACTGCGAAGGCCGGGAAGATGGCTCCTTCGGCGAGTCCGAGGACGATGCGTGCCGCCATCAGAACCGGCAGGTTGTGGACAGCACCGGTCACGGCCGCGGACAGCCCGATGATCAACATGCACGCCACGATGATGTTCTTGGCGTGTCCCCTGCCGGCCCACGCGCCGGCGGGCATCCCGCTGACGACGTAACCCCAGAAGAAGGCCGAGAACACCAGGCCCATTGCGGCCGCGCTCAACTGCAGTTCGTCGGCCATGTGCGGGGAGGCGACACTGATGTTGGTTCGGTCCATGAAGCAGATGAAGTAGGTCACGAACAGCGGGATACCGATGCGTGCCCACCGAACCTGTCGGATATCGATTCGTGGAGGCCGTGCGGCCGCGGACGTCGGAGTCATTGCGGGTCCTGTCTTTCATCGAGCAAGTTGGGGGCGGAAGAAGTGCTGGCGGGTTCTGCACCGCCCTCCTTCCCAGGAGACCAAGGGCGTGACCTGAGTCACGCTGTGGTGTGACTGTGTTCCCTTCCAGCATGTGACGTCAAGCAGGCAGCCAAAGCCGCAGGAAATCGGTCCATATTATGGAATTGTTGACCGAGATCCAGCTCACGTTTTACTGTCATTTGCAGGCCAGCGCGCCGCCAATCCATTCCAATCTCGCACGACGTGCCCCGAGGGAGATTTCACAATGCGGAACGATTCCATCGACTCGGTGTCGGCTCGCGCCGGCCGGGACGCCCTTCCTGGTTCGCAGAGTGTGCGCCGAGCCCTCGATCTGCTGTCGATGGTGGCGGGCTGGGATCGTGTCGGCGGGCTGTCCCTGGCGGAGTTGGCCTCGGAGAGTGGACTCAGTAAGCCGACGGTGCACCGATTGCTGTCGGAGTTGGTGAGCACCGGCTATCTCGAGCAGGCCGACGACCGGCGGTACCTGCTCGGCCCGGAGGCGTACACCGTCGGAAATGCCGCCGAACGGCGGCACGGACTGCAGCAGCAGGCCCTGGCCTCGGTGGTGCGGCTCGCGCAGGTGTCCGAGGACGCGGCCTTCATCTCGGTGCGCCGCGGCACTCACTCGGTGTGTGTACATCGCGAGGAGGGAACGTGGCCGATCCGCAGTCACGTTCTGCAGGCCGGCGACCGGTACCCGCTCGGCGTCGGGGCGCACGGCATGGCCTTACTCGCTGCCCTGCCTCCGCAGGTCGCCTCCAGTGTGATGGCGGCCAATGCGCCCGAACTGGCCCAGCGGTATCCCGAGCTGACGCCCGACCGGTTGCTCGAGCAAGCCGAGCGCACCCGCCGGCGCGGCGGCATTGCGGTCAACGAGGGCATGGTCGTTCCCGAATCGTGGGCGATCGGGATCGCCGTCCTCGACTCCCACGGCGAACCCGCGCTCGCGCTGAGCATCGCGGCCATCAGCTCCCGGATGGGGCCGGACCGACAAGCGCGTCTGGCCATCCTGCTCAAGGAGGAAGCCGCCCGGCTCGCTCCCACCCTGCGCACCGAATCATCAGCCCTGTAACCACAACCACCGCGGCCACCTGCCCCTGTCGCCGCGACACCGATATCGGAGAAAACATGACTTCTCGCACATCCATCACCGGGTGGGGACACTCGAAGTTCGGCAGACTGAACGAACCCGACGTCACCGCCCTGATCGGTTCCGTCGTTCCCGAAGCCCTCACCCACGCTCACGTGGAGCCCAGCGAAGTCGACGGCATCTTCGTCGGCGTCTACAACAACGGCTTCTCCGACCAGGACTTTCAGGCGTCCCTGGTGTCCCTGTCGATGCCCGAATTCCAGCACACTCCCGCGATGCGCGTCGAGAATGCTTGTGGCACAGGAAGTGCCGCACTGTACGCCGCATGCGACTTCATCGACTCCGGACGCGGTGACGTCGCGTTGGTCATCGGCGCCGAGAAGATGACCGCAGTCGACACCCCTCGCGCCGGGGAAATTCTGCTCTCCGGCTGCTACCGGCCCGAAGAATCGAACGTCACAGGCGGATTCGCCGGTGTCTTCGCCGGAATCGCCCGCGCCTACGCCGAACGCTACGGAGATCCGAGCGCGGCAATGGCCGCCATCGCCGCCAAGAATCACCACAACGGCATGAGCAACCCGTACGCCCAGCTGCACAAGGACCTCGGCTTCGACTTCTGCAACACCGTCTCCGACAAGAACCCCTATGTGGCGGAGCCGTTGCGGCGCACGGACTGCTCCCTGCTCTCCGACGGCGCAGTGGCACTGGTGATCACCAGTG